>JBJXDV010000526.1:0-4487 GCA_046153465.1 Chitinophagaceae bacterium | reverse complement strand
GCAATTTACCGCGGTTTTTATCCGTACTATGTACTCCCTCCGATAATTCTTTCAACACATCATTCTTCCTGGATTTCTGTAATCGCCGTACCAGTTCGTATGCTAAAAAACGTTTTATTGATCCAATGCGTGTATTGATACTCTTACCAGTATCTTTCATACCTAATAGCATATGTACATGATTCGGCATAATTACAAAACCCAGCACATAGTGTCCTTCTGACTTCAATATATCAAATTGTTTATACACTTCATCATAGGCCTCTGCCAGTTCAATTAATGGCAACCATTTATAGCAGGTAAATGTGATAAAATAGATGCCTTCTTTATTGGGCATTTCTCTCCGAACAGTCATGAAGTAAAGATACTAAAACAACATTCTGATACCGCAGAGTCCCCTTCGGGAGACTCTGCGGGGAGATAACTATAATTTTTTAAACATTGAGCAAGCAGAAAAAAATCTTATAATTTAATTTTATCCACTCCGATACCCAAGAGCTGGTTTGCAATTAAATCTAAACTTTTTTTACTGCCTTTAAGATGCATTGTTCGATGGAGATGCTCAATACTTTGGGCCGGCAATAATGCTGCAGCCGGTGATGAACTCTCTATTTCATAAAACTTACCCAGCTGCGCTCCATTCATGGGGCCATCATTGTATGCATTAATAGCATCCCCGCTAAATGGCTTATCTTGTAACTTCCATAGCGAGTTGACATAATCTTTAGCTCCCACTGGCAATGAAAATTGAGCAATTGTTAATACACCTGTGCTTGCATCATAACTCGCTACTATAGGCAATGCTCTCGAAGGAGCAATACCAATTTTACTTCGATGATTGGCATCCGCTTTAAAAAGAATCAATCCATTGTTTACCGCTAATCGCTCAATGGGGACTTTACCAAAATAATCATCTGTAACGATCTTTCCAAGTCGTGTTGAATCTCCCTGCTTATAGGGAAGAGCCACTGTTGTTTTGTCGGACGCATTGAGCATACTTAAAATCCAAATAGAGAGCATGCCCGATTTTTTATTCCATGCAGATTTTCCAATATTAGTAATCTTATTAATTGATTCGAAAGCCACTACCTGCAAATCTGATGGAAGTTCAGTATTCAATGCTTCATTGATAGCCCTCCTGTCGAGCAGTCGAATGGTTCGATTAACCAATAAATCAAAGCGATTACCGGAATAATTTTCAAGATGCATTTCTTTTTTAAAATTTGCTTCTCGTTTAGTAGCTGATACAAGTAAGAACGAATCTGTATCGAGTTCTTTAGGAACAAACCAATTCTCAAAAGTAAACGGGACACCTTTTTTAAAATAAAGCGCAAACTGTCCGCCTTCCGGTCCCAACCAAAAACGTTCTTCACCTCCATATACGTTTATATGATCTGCGTGCTTATTCGACTCAATAAATGCATGATTTACCCAACCAAAACTGTTTCCATTATTACCATCGGCTGTACTGGTCATCACCCGTCCCTGGTAAGCTGGCAATAGAATTAATTGTGCGCCGCCTGTATCATCACCTAATAAGATCAGATCATTATGATATTTTTTTAGAAACTCAAGATCGTATCCAAAACTTCCTTTAGCATATGCCGGGGTACTTGCTCCACGTTCATTTGATAAAGGCTTTTTTTTCTCTTCCTTACATTCAATATTGAGCAAAAGAATGATCAGTGCAATTATTCCAATTTTATTTTTCATAATTATTTTTTTAAACTGCTACTTCTTAATTAGTTTTTATTTTATCCCAAACCTTCTCTTTCATATCTTTTATCCGAAGTTGTTTATCGTTCAATAACGGTAAATTACTCGAAGGTCTGTCTAAATAAAAATAGGCGGTTGCAGATACATCGTCGCTTCTATAAAAATTAAAACCAAACAGCCCTGTTGTAAATTTTTCATCAGTTGCGGGTGGAAAATCTGATCGATCTAACAATAGAAGTTGTTCAGGTGCCTTACCTTTCATATTAAAAATATCGTTGCTATCCCCTTTTTTAAGGGCCCACACAGCCTGCAGGTTAACACCTTTTCCCATTAACTCTTTAAGATGTTGTGGATCGGTATTCCCAATTTGCTGCAACGTTACTTTGCATTCCCGCAGAAAATAAACAGGATCGGTTATATGATACCGGTAAAAAGCATACAAATCATTTTTAGTGTCAGCAATCAAAGATCCCTGGTACCGGTTTGCATATACACCCTGGCCCCATCCGCTACCAATATAATCTTCAGTGCCGGTACCTGCAAGTGTTGGATAGTTAGCATCCCCATCTAAATATATCTTTACTTCACCTTCACCAAACCAGGTGTTTCGATAAGCAGGATCTCCGATTACTCCCACATTGGTTTCAATAAACCGACCTCTTCCTTTTACCATTGGCAGCAGCAAATAATCGACACCGATTGTTGTTTTAGGAATTCGATTCCAATATGCATGAAAATACATCGCATCGTTGGGCAATTTATTTATTATCGAATAATTAATATCATACCAAACAAGAGCATGAGAAGAGGATTCATTGGTAAGAACAATTTTCGCCGATTTTCGAAAGGGCATCGGGATCGTAACATTGAAAGATCGTCCTTCAGGATTTGAAAATAACTCATTTTGAAAGGAAGCCGACAATCCAAGACCTATTCCAAAAAAATCTCCTATGGGAGCAGATACCGCTGGTTTTATTGCTCCATCCCAATACATATCGATACGAACCAACCTTCGTTGCTCTTCGCTACGGGGAATAGTACCGCTTAGCCACATACGATGAATGATACCTGCGCCTTTAATATCCATCAACACTAATTGCTCACCCGCTTTTAATGTAAAAAAAGCACTCCCTTTCGCGCCTCTATTTGTTTTACCGCCTGCACCCTTTGAACCGGTAGGATTTTCCGGGCTTATCCACCTTGTCTGTGTTGCAGGTGCTGGCGCTTTATAAAGTTCCTGTGCAATCAATAGACTCGTCGAACAGTTTAATAGCATTAAAACAATAAAAGAATAGCATTTCATAATACACTCATTACAGATTAATGAAAAAAGTAACAAAATATTTTTTTGCCTTTTGCAAAGCGATCAGTATTAAATTACCGTTCCGAAGAATGACAGATTCATTTCATCGGGCAAAAGACAAGAACAATCCCTATTAAAAAAGGCTCAACCGTTTGATTAGGATCTAAAAATATTTTCACAATAAACAATTCCTGATAAAAGTTATGAATTAAACCACGCTTATCAACACAACTCAACTTAAATAAACCCTGAAAAAATTGGCAACCCGTTACCTGTTTCATAAACTAAAGCAGGAAATGATTTGTGCAAACGATTGTTCCTTATTAATAGTACAACTGTTGAAATTTACCGATCTTTTGATTATTACCGTATTTTCAATGGCATAAACTATACTATGCAACAATCGTCAACAAGCAATAGGTCTGCTATTATTATTCTTGCTATTTTATTCTTTGTATTTGGGTTCGTAACCTGGATCAACGGGCCATTAATAACTTATGTAAAATTGGCGTTTGGCCTGGATACAGATTCCAAAGCCTTCCTGGTGACTACTGCTTTTTACATGGCTTATTTTTTTCTTGCTCTCCCCTCTTCCTGGATTCTCGAAAAAACAGGAATGAAAAAAGGAATGGCTATTGGATTATTGGTGATGGCAATTGGTACGTTTACGTTTGGGCAATTTGCCACTCATCGAGATTACTCCATGTCACTAGTAGGTTTATTTATCATCGGCTCGGGCTTATCACTTTTACAAACAGCCTCTAATCCTTATATCAGTATCATCGGCCCCATTGAAAGTGCAGCACAACGCATAAGCATCATGGGTATTTGTAATAAAGCAGCAGGTATAATAAGCCCGCTTATTATTAGTTCAATTGTATTAAAAGGAATTGATAAGCTGGAGGATCAGGTAAAAGCAGCACCTGATCAATTAACAAAGGATACCATCCTTAATAATTTTGCTGCTAAAATATATACACCGTACTTAGTAATGGCAATTATACTTTTAGTACTTGCTTTATGGATATTGAAATCTTCTTTGCCGGAAGTAAAGGCCTCCGATACAAATAAACAACCGATCGGTCTTCCTGGTTCAAAAGAAAAAACAAGTATATTTCAATTCCCACATTTATGGTTAGGTGCTATTTGTATTTTTGCCTATGTAGGAGCCGAAGTGATGGCAGGTGATGCCATTGGAACCTATGGGAAAGGATTTTCTATTCCTACGGATGAAACAAAATATTACACCTCTTTTACATTAGGCGCTATGCTTGTTGGATATATTATCGGCCTATTTACCATCCCAAAATATATTTCACAACAAGGGGCTTTAAAAATTTCTGCCATACTCGGAATCCTGTTTACAGTGGCTGCCTTGTTAACCCAGGGTTATGTGTCTGTTTTATTTGTGGCCCTGCTGGGCTTAGCAAATGCACTGCTCTGGCCAGCGATCTTTCCTTTATCTATA
>JBJXDV010000525.1:0-24807 GCA_046153465.1 Chitinophagaceae bacterium | reverse complement strand
TGGTGATTCTTTTTGAAACTCCTTTGTATATTCTCTGTGAAATGGCTTTGTGCTTCTTTGTGTTAAAAAAAATGTACTTCATGCTGCCTGTATTCCAAGCTCTATTTCAACACAAAGAGCCACAAAGGAACCGAGTAGCTTGATCCGATAAAAATACAGCCGTAAAAAATTATGAAAAGGAAATTACTAAGAATGATTTATAATTAATGGAAATTCGAAACGCTTGTTTTGCATTTATGTCCAGTAGGGACATTTTGTAGGTAGCTTGATCCAATAAAACGGATTTACGTTCAGTTGGAACCTTTCGTGCAATTGTATTATTCGTTTGAGGTCTACAACATTATTGTTTGCTACCACGACGGAAACTTGTGATGAATAAAATATTTTCGTCAATATTATTGTTTTGATTCAATTCGGTTTTTAGCACAAGACGTTCCTACGGAACGTAATGCGATTGGTATTATTTTCTACCAACAAGTTGTCCCTACAGGACAAAAAATCGCAGCAAAAAGAACAAAGAAAAATCAAGTTTTAAATTATTATCGTTATAAAAGCATTTTGGACAATTGAAAAAACTTGTATTCAAGTCCCATTGCGGCACCTTGAGGGTAAACCTAAAATAAAATTTGCATTTAGGTTCCGTTGAAACGTGTTGCGCAAATAAAGGGAAAATAAATCCTTATTTTAGCACAAAATTGCGCACCTTGGTTGGATGAAATGATGATTCGCATCCACCCGTAACTAAGGTAGAGAATCATAAATAATCTTTAACAACCGCCAATGAACAACGAACTGTGGGATAAAATTGTTGCTTTTGATTTGGACAATCCACCCAGTGAATACTGCTTTTCAATTCGTTTGGCAAATGAAAATTTTTGGACGAAAAACTTTGCAGAAAACGCCATTCTCGAATACAAGAAATTTATGTACCTCGCAGCGAGTTCCGACTTTATGGTTTCACCTTCAGAAATCGTGGATTCGGTATGGCACCAGCATTTAATTTTTACCCAATCGTACCAGGATTTTTGTAACCTACTTGGTAAACAAATTCAGCATATTCCGTCTACTCACAATAAAGAAGAGTTCTCCAAATTCAAACAGGCAAAAGAACGAACTTTAAAATTTTATGAAAATAATTTTGGAGAACAACCCAAATCCATTTGGGGTTATTCGGGTATGTATGAAAGTTTGAATTTAGAAAAAGCGAAGTACAAATTAAGAACCTTTATCATTGCTGCCCTATTAGCTTTTTTGGCATTAATAACGCCAGCTTACTTTTTACTAAGACCAATTTATAGTGAACTAGACAATCCGTACTTTATGCTGGGTTTTATTGGGCTGATGATTGGCGTCTTTGTAGCACTTGACTTTTTCAACAAAACAAGAATAAAGCAAATTATTAATCAATTTGATAAAAATTCTTTTGTATACACTCTTACCCCACTCGAATTGATTTATCTTAAAACCCAAAAATTAACCGACGTAATAAACGGTGTGGTAAATGGGCTCGTCGAAAGGGAAGTTATTAAAATTAGCACCGACGACACGGTAGAGCTCGCAATAAATGGAGCTGCCACTTGCAAAGAGGAGCTTCAAGTTACAACTGAACTAAGTGAAATAGGAAATTCCTATTATTATAAACTACTAAAGCGATTGGTTACAAAACCCATTTTTACGAATCATGCTAATTGTATGAATGCTTTCAAAAAATATTTTAATAAATCAAAAAAATTCGGGTCTATTTTTTACATAAATTTTGGTGTTCTTGCTCTTCTTTTGATGTTTGGGTTAGTTCGAATCGCCACTGGCTTGTTAAGAGACAAACCTGTTACACAAATTTCAATTGTGGTGATTTTGTTTGCTGTATTAATAGTCGTTTATCTAAATCGCCTCACTAATCATATTGGTAGGTTAGCGATCCCCAATTTATATAAAAGGGAAATTCTGCCAAGTCAACAAATAGAAGGCGATTGGCAATGGAGTTATTTCTTATTGGGAATGGATGTTTTAACACCTTCGTTTTCCCCTCTTGTAAGACAGGTGGACAAAAATTATAGTGGCTCCGGTGGTGATGCTTCTAATTCCTGTGGTTCATCCTGTGGAAGTTCCTGCAGCAGTTGTGGTGGTTGCGGTGGCGGAGATTAAAAAAACAAATAATAAACTAACAACACCAACGATTATGTTTGCAAGAAGTAAAAATGTGTTTTGGGCGATTAGTCTTGTGAGTTGTTATACCTTATATGCTGTTGGACAGATATGGCTTTTTATATCAAAACAACAGGAGGAGGAATTTTACACCCTCGTTACAAAATATAGTAGCGATTGGATCAATGCGCATTTAATTTTAATGCTCAGTCTTTTGTTGATCTTGCCTGCCTATTTTGCAATAAAAAATTATTTAAGGGATTGTAAGCGTCTTTATTGGATAGACCTTAGTATTTTTTTTATTTGTTTGTGGGTATTTGTGTTGTTCGGACAATTTACCATCGATCTTTGCATTGTAGAACTATTTAAATTACCTCAGGAAAAATCCTATGAAATACTGGATCAGATACAGGCCAATACAATAATAAATGCCTTGTTTTATAATAATTCGAAACTTTTTATCTTATTCAAGGTATTTGATTTCGGAATGTTGGCGCAATTATGTTTATTGATTGCAATGATTGTTTCCAGAAAGATACCCAAATGGGCTATCGTTGTTTTTATTGCAGGCTTGCTATTAACAACATTCGGCATCCTTCTTCATCCTGTGTATGGAAGAATTATTAAGCGGGTAAGCTACTCTTTCTTTAGTATTTCGTTTTTACCCATAGCATTATACTTTTTGAAGAATTATAAAACTGATTTTCGGTAAAGGAGTTTGTAGCTGATCATTGAGTGAATCGTATTTTGTTTACATATTTAACGGCCTCGTTTGTTATTGATTTTTTTCCAGATACCTACAACATAATATCTTTATCAACCTTAAAAGTAAAGTTCGATGACAATTTCCAATTATATTTCCAAACAAATCCCCGAGCGGCAGGATCTGCTAAGGAAAATTCATGAATTAGTTATTCATGCTGACAAAACAGTAATTGCATCCGTAGCGCCAATGATGGGGAAGGAAATGATTATTTATAATGCACCCGGAACATTTAAGTATGCGCTCTCCAGCGTTAAAAATTATATGTCGTTGCATGTACTACCTATTTATGGATCACCGACACTTTATTCTAAATATAAAAACCTTCTTCCGAATGCGAACTTTCAAAAGGGCTGCATTAATTTTACTGAAGAGTCAGCCATACCTCTTGCAATTGTGAAGCAACTCATTCTCGATTGCTCAACAATAGATCTGAAAAAAATAAGGGATGAGTACCTTGCTTCCAAAAAAACTAAAAAACAATAATCACTAAAATCAGGTATTGTTCTTTAGTTTATCCAAACGGATTATTTGGTAATTACCGTATTAAAAATTGCATAATTTTAAAAAGCATTCATCAGCCAATTTATACCATGGATTATTATAAAAAAATACTTGATGATTTTGAAGTACACTCTGTAAGCGGTATCAAAGACTGTTTTGCGAATGGTGTTGATCCAAATGCGATCGTTAATGGAAAACCCCTGATCTATGAATTAATCAATATGTATTTGCGCAGCCCGCAATTTAAACAATGCATTAAACTATTTGTAGATCACGGCGTGGAATTTTCCGATAAAGTATTGTTGGCTGTTTTGTTGGATGATGTAAAATCGTTGGATGCTCTTTTAGTAGCTGATAAAGATCTGATATTAAAAAAATATAGTTTTAAGGGTGCATTTACTCCATTGCACGATGTTAGCTTGTTACATATTTGTGCCGAATACAATCACCTGAATTGCGCGAGCATATTGGTTAAATATGGTGTAGATGTTAATGCAAAAGCCGGCTTAGACGAAAATGGCTTTGGCGGACACACTCCTATTTTTCATACGGTCAATCAACATCAAAATGCATGTATCGATATGCTGAGTTACCTTATTTTGCAAAAGGCCGACTTATTAATAACTGTAAAAGGACTTATATGGGGAAAAGGCTACGAATGGGAAACCTTTATTCCTTCGGTTAACCCAATAAGTTATGCAATGATGGGATTGCTCAGGCAGTTTCAACGTACCGAAGAACAAATTTATCAGGTCGTTACACTTTTGATGAAAGCTGCTTATGAAATTGATTATAAATCTTCTAACATTCCAAACAAATACCTGGGTAGGTAATGCGATAAAATAATTTCAGTATAGTGACCATGATTTGTATGTTTGTAAAATATCAAATACAGGCATCGGATTATTTGTAATTATAAACTATTTATGTTGTATTTAAATTAGTTCAACAAGATACTATGCAAATAAAGACATTCATCGTAGACGCATTTACCAATGAACGGTTTAAAGGAAATCAGGCTGGAGTATGTTTGCTCGATGACGACCTCAATGAATCGTTGATGCTTTCCGTTGCCAAAGAATTGGGATTTTCGGAAACAGCTTTTGTAAGAAAAATCGCGAAGGAGGAATATTCTATTCGTTTTTTTTCGCCTAAAATGGAAATACCGCTTTGCGGGCATGCTACATTGGGTTCTTCAAAAGTATTATTTGATCTTGATGGTCACTTAACTAATATCCATTTTAAAACTATACAGGAGTTGGATTTGTTGATTACCAAATCTGGGGATCAGATTATCATGCAATTTCCAATTTATGAAACAGTTGCAGCTATTGTACCGGAACCAATGATAAAAGCACTAGGACTACAAGCAATCAACCACTGTGCATACAATAAAGAAACCAATATACTATTGGTAGAAATTGAGGATTGTGTGGAATTAAGGAATATGAAACCGGATTTTGAAGCGTTGATTGCTTCCCATAAAACCATTAACGGGGTATTAATTACTGCATCTTCAAACGATAGTCGATATGATTTTGAATCACGTTATTTTTGGCCGTGGAGTGGCACGAATGAAGATCCGGTAACAGGAGGAACGCATACCTTTTTGGCAAAATACTGGAGTGAAAAACTCGGAAAAAAAATTATGCATTCGTTTCAATGTTCGGAACGAAGTGGTTTTATGGAAGTGGAGTTAGTAGATGATAAACATTTACTCATAAAAAGCAATGCTCAATTGGTGTTAAAAGGAATTATCAAATTGTAGGCAATAATTAGGATAGCAATAGAAGATTCGGCTTGTTTATACTAAATGGCGGAGATTCTTTTAAGGTAGGCAATGCTTAATCGATCCTATTTGAGAATCCACTTCCTTCAACAACATACAATGAATCAATAAAAATACTAGATTTGTATGGTGAAATTTTTGATACTTCTATTTGCCTATTATATTTTGCTATTGCCTTGCTTTCCCTGTACGGACACCGATGAATGTATTATCAATACCAAATCAGCAATACCCATTTCTTCAACTGATCACCCGGATGATAACCCCGAAAATGAAGGATGCAGCCCATTTTGCAGTTGTTCCTGTTGTGGTCATATATTTGTTCCCAACTTTCAACTCGAGAAAGTTGCCGTTTCTAAACCTATTGATAATCTAACCAAGCAATTTTTTTACGCAACCGTTTCTCTTTCTTCCGACTGCTTCGGTAGTATCTGGCAGCCTCCTAAGTTTAGTTAATGAACTATTATCAAGGATAAGCCTTGCCAAATTTTTGTGTTGCTGATGCACCATTTATTTTAATTATTCAGTTTCATCAACAAATAGTATCAATGCAAAAAATATTTGCGTTGCTTATAGCAGTATTATTTATGATTACTGCCAACGCACAAAATACCTTCTCAATAATTACTAAAGACAAAACCACTAAAGAACTTTTAATTGGTGTCAATCTTCAACTAAACAAAATGGTTGTTTCTACCAATAGAAATGGATTTATCGAACTAAAAAATATTCCAGATGGAGTACAAACAATAGTTTTTAGTTATACTGGTTATAAAACAATAAAAGATAGTTTTAGCTTTCCATTGGCAAATACAGACACAATAGAAATTTTTATGGAAGTTGAGGAGGAAGAACTTGATGAAGTGATTGTTCAAAGTACAAGAACCAGCCGAACAATAAAAAACACACCTACGAGGGTTGAAACTATTGACGGGGAAGAATTAGATGAAAAGAATAATATGCGTCCTGCAAATATTTCTATGCTGCTTCATGAAAGTACGGGTTTACAAGTGCAGCAAACTTCTGCAACAAGTGGTAATGCAAGTATAAGAGTACAAGGGTTAGATGGAAGGTATACGCAACTTCTAAAAGACGGATATCCAAACTTTGGAAATTTTGCAAGTGGATTGAGTGTATTAGAAATACCACCGTTAGACCTTAATCAGGTGGAAGTAATTAAAGGGCCTGCTTCAACTTTATATGGAGGTGGCGCAATAGCGGGTGTTGTGAATTTTATAAGCAAATCTCCCAAAGAAAATTTTGAAGGCGATTTTATTTTAAATCAATCCAATATTGGACAAACCAACATTGGCGGATATGTTTCCCAAAAGAAAGGAAAGTTTGGGTACTCATTTTTGGGATTGGTTAATTTTCAAAAAGCTTATGACGTTGATAAAGACGATTTTTCCGAGTTACCCAAAAGCAATAATTTCACGGTTCATCCAAGGTTGTTTTATTATCTAAATCAATCAACAACTTTAATGATAGGCAATAGTTTTACAAAAGGAACAAATACAGGTGGCGATATGGAAGTAATAAAAAATAAACCAACCTCCACCCATACTTATTTTGAAAAGAACAATACCATCAGAAATACCACCACGTTTGAATTAGATAAAAAATTTGCAAATAAAAGCAGTATTAAATTAAAGCAAAGTTTTAGCATTTTCGACAGGACGATAAGTATTCCAAATTATAATTTTGAAGGAGTAAATACAAATAGCTTTACGGATTTGTCATTTTTGCTTTACAACTATAAACATACAGTGATAACAGGATTAAACCTGGTGTTTGACAGGTTTAAACAACAAAGCACAAACACTCATAACACACAATCATTGGCTAGTGGATTCTATTATCAGGACACCTGGGATATTACCGACGACATAAAAATTGAAAGCGGATTAAGGATTGACAATGTTAGTTTTAAAAATAATAACTACCACAAGAATCAGACTTTTGTGTTGCCAAGAATTTCTTCATTGTTTAAGCTATCTGATAAAGTTACATCAAGAATCAGTGGTGGATTAGGATACAAAATTCCAACTATTTTTACGGAACAAACTGAAAGCAGGCAATATCAAAATGTTTTATCGTTAAATAATGTAACCGCAGAAAAAAGCATAGGCGGTACAGCAGATATAAATTTTAGCACTACCCTTTTTGAAGATTTATCATTCAGCATTAATCAACTGTTTTTCTATACCATCATTAATAACCCGTTGGTTTTGCAATCTAATAGTTTAGGTAATTATCTTTTCACCAATTCTTCAAAACCTATAACAAGTAACGGTATAGAAACAAACCTTAAATTTATATATAAGAAAAATTTAAAACTTTTTGTTGGGTATACTTTTATAAATGCAAAGGCAACATATTTGGCTACCAACCAATTTTTACCATTATTACCAAAAAATAAATTAAATCTTACGCTGATGTACGAGAAAGAAGATAATTTCAAATTTGGTTTGGAAAGTTATTTTACGGGCAGGCAATATTTGTACAATGGTACTAAAACGCCATCATTTTGGGAGTTAGGCTTTATGGCTCAAAAGACGTTTAAAAAAATTTCAGCATTCCTAAACTTTGAAAATTTTACTGACCAGCGACAAAGCAAGTATAAAACAGTTGTAAATCCACCTTATACTAATCCAACCTTTGACGATATTTGGAATCACACAGAAGGCTTCGTCATAAATGGGGGCATTAAACTAAAATTAGCTAATAGCACACACTGAGAAGAATTATAAGTAGCTTAACATGGAATAGTTACTATTGGAGCTGTTGAAATTTTTATTACTATTTGCTGTTATAAATTAAAAGTATTCGACAAGTAATTTGCATCGGCATTTTTTCTTCTATTGTATCAAAAATTATTTTACCTATCTTGATACTTTATTTTTTGAAAACATATCCTTTCACCTATTGGCCGTATCAGCTTTGTTCCTGTTTGATGTTTTGATATTATATTTAGAAATTAAACGGAAAAGATGGTTAGAGGATAATTATTTACAAGAGGATTATATAAGCTGCGATACAATAAATGATTATTCATGGAAATTAAATTAGGATTAAGGGAAAACAAGCAACAATTTTGGCTTTTGGTGTTTATCAATGCACTGGTAGGTGGACTGATTGGTTTGGAAAGAACACTATTGCCCGAACTTGCTAAAAAAGAATTTCATATTTCTTCCACCTTTATTATTTTATCATTTATCATTATTTTCGGTTTATTCAAAGCAGTTACCAATTTTGTTGCAGGTGCGTTAGCAACTAAAATCGGTAGAAAAAAATTATTGCTCTTTGGTTGGTTTATTGGAATTCCGGTTCCTTTTATACTGATGTATGCAAACAATTGGAACTGGATATTGGTGGCAAATTTATTATTGGGTATTAACCAGGGCCTAACCTGGAGCAGTACAGTTGTTATGAAAATGGATTTAGTTGGTGAAAAACAGCGTGGATATGCAATGGGCCTGAATGAATTTGCAGGCTATGGCGCGCTTGGGATTGTGGCTTATAGCACCAGTACTTTGGCGGCCAACTATGGATTAAGACCCTACCCTTTTTTAATAGGTGTTGTGATTGTTGTGATAGGTACTTTGTTAACCTGGCTATTTGTACAAGATACCACGGGTCATGTCAAAAGAGATATTCAATTAAATAATTCTTTGCCACTTTTAAAAAATATCTTTAAAGAAACTACTATCGTGCACAAAAATTTGGGTTCGGTTACACAAGCAGGATTGATTAATAATTTGAACGATGCCATGGTATGGGGAATATTACCTGTGTTACTTGCCCAGCAGGGTTTTTCTATTGGTAATATAGGACTAATTACGGCAATCTATCCGATTGTATGGGCGATTGGACAATTATTCACTGGCCGACTATCCGACAGATATTGTAAAAAGGACCTATTATTTTGGGGAATGTTTTTACAGGGAGTTGCCATTCTATTTTTATTTTCTGCTTCAACCATTTCACAATATATTTCGATTTCGGTTGTACTTGGTATCGGCACTGCTATTGTTTACCCGACTTTCTTAGCAAGTATTGCTGAGGATACAAATCCTGCTCAAAGAGCTAATAGTATTGGTGTTTTTCGGTTTTGGAGGGACCTTGGTTATGTGATGGGAGCATTGCTCACAGGCATTATGACGGATTTTTTTAGTATTGAGTTTTCCATTATTATCATTGGTATTCTTACCCTGGTATCTTCAATCATTATTCTATACCGGATGTACTGTAAGCCAGGGTTAAAACGGCTTAGTTTTTTTATCTTATCCATCAAACATTAAATCAGTTTTTTCTCCCTTGCAATTTTCAATAATAGCTGAGTAGAACTTACATTTAATTTTTGCATTAAATTTTTGCGGTGGGTTTCTACAGTATAATGACTTAGAAAAAGCTTTGCTGCTATTTGAGGGCCATTCAGTCCATCACTTAATAACTGAAGCAGTTCTTTTTCTCTTCTTGTTAAGGAAGGGATACTATTGATAGCAGAGGATATCGAAGAAAATTGTTCCAATACTTTTTCATTAGCAGCTTTACTTAAATATACTTTTCCATCCATTACTTTATCAATCGCTTCCAGTAATTCGCTGCGTTCCATATTTTTTAACAGGTACCCATTGGCACCCAGGTGAAGTAATTGGGTAATAATAGATGCGTCATTAGCGGAAGTAAGTCCAATTATCTTGCTATATTTATTTGTTACCCTTATTTTTTCGCACAATTGCAATCCGTCGGTATCTGGTAAACTTATATCCAACAATATAATTTCAGGTTCAACCTTTCCTAAAATCGCAATAGCCTCGGCCCCATTTTTAGCAATCCATTGAATTTGTATACCCACTGCATCTTTAAGCATGGTTTCTATTCCGCCTGCAACCAACGGATGATCGTCGATAATGAGTATATTAATCATTTACCGTCTTAAAATATTTATTATTCCTGGTTTAATAAAAACTCCATCATCACGGTAGTGCCTATTTCCTGTTGTGAATCTATGGAAATATTTCCATTCAAATAACTTACTCTGCTCTTTATTGTATCGAGGCCCGCATGTTTTTTATCGTCTGTTTCCTGGAGATTAAATCCGCGGCCATTATCTTCTACAGTTACTGTTAGCCGATCAGCATCCCTGTTAAATTGAATGATTGCTTCGGATGCCTGGGCATGTTTAATAATGTTATTGAGTAATTCCTGTACAATACGATACAACATAATTTCAGTTGAGGCATTCATTCGTTTTTCCATTCCATAGGATTGCAATTTCACCTGTAATAATTTTCCAGCGCTGATATTGCTGCACATATCCTGGAGGGCCGGCACCAATCCTAATTTCATTAATACTTCAGGCATCATATTATGTGCAATGCGGCGCACTTCTTCACTGGCCGTACCAATCAACTCATAACTTTTTGAAAAAAGAGTATTCGATTTTAGATATTCCTGCTCGTGTTGAAGCGTACTGAAATACATTTTTACGGTACTAAATAATCCACCCAACCCATCGTGCAGATCTTTTGCAATACGGGTACGTTCTGTTTCTTGTCCATTAACCATACTTTGCAGAGACACGACCTGCTGTTGCCTTTCCAGGAATTTTATTTGCTCCTGCTGAAGAATATTTTCTTTTGCCGTCAGCAGTTGTTTTTGTTTGCTGTTTCTGTAAAATAAACTTAGTGTTAATAATAGCCCTGCTGCGGAAATGCTGCCGACAATAAGCAGACGGTTTCTTTTTACAACGGTTAATTCTTTTTCTTTATTCGCAATAGTTAAATCAGCAATTTCTTTTTCTTTCTTCTGAGATTGATATTTGGCATCTAATGATAAAGTAGTTTTTTGAGTTGCTTCGTTGGTGGCACTGTCGGCATATAGTTTATTTAGTTTTGCATACCGCAGGGCAACCTTATCATCACCTTTGGCTATTGCAATATCTTTTAATGTACTGAACGTGCTGGCTGCAACGTTAAAATGTTTTAACCGTATGCTAATCGCATTCCCTTCTGTGGCAAACGGTAACGCTTCGGAATACTTTTCTTGTTTCAACAAAATAATAGAAAGGTTATCAGCGGCTTCAGCTTTCAGGTAATCATTATGGCTGCTGTCACTGTATTTGTAAGATAACCGATAGGCAGCGGTGGCAGCAGCATAGTTACCGGTGTTATCGTAATAAAAGCCTTCGGTATTGGCAGTAAGCAAATCAAGAATAATATTATTAAATAGTTTATTTGCTGCCACAGCACTATCTAAGTATTTTTTCGCAACTGAATAATTTTTAAGTTTTGTATAGGCATCGGCGATGTCGAGTTGCAATGAAATGCGGTATCGCTGTTCATCAATATAATTGGTGAACAATAAAGCATTTTTTTCGTACTCAATAGCTTTTAATAACTGGTTTTCTGAAATCAGATTGCTACCAATATTAGAATACAGCTTGGGTATCATTTTAATAATGACAGAATCTGCCGACCGCTCTGCGATTGCTGCACCTTTTAGGGCATAGGTGAGTGATGTATTATAATCTGACTGGTAGCGGTACTGGATAGCAAATGCGTTATAGCAGTTAACTAACAATAAAGAGTCACCCAGCAACAATGCTTCCCGCTCGGCCAGTTCAGTATAATGTTTTGCACTATCATACTTTGTTAGATTGGTGCATATCATTCCCATATTGTAATAGGACTTTGCCAACCCCTTTTTATCATCTATTTTTTTTGCCAGGTCAATTACGAGGTGGGCATATTCAAAAGTAGAATCGTACAAGCCGGCATTAAAAAAATTACGTTGTATTGCCTGAAATGCTTTTACTGAATTCGTATCGGGTTGTTTCTTAAAAGCGATCGCGAAAAGACTGTCCTGTGTTTTTTTATCCTGCCCCATTACAGGCTTTCCAAAAAGTAACTCACAACAAAATACGAGTAGAATATATTGTAATTGATTCAATGTCTCTTTTTATAAAAATACGCATATACAGTGTATTTATTATCTACCTGACTTCAGGTATTTTATTTTCTAATAAATGATGCTTTTCAGGTATAGGTAGCAAAATGGTATTGTGGCAATTTTAGGTATAAATTAATATGCATGAAAAAATTATACTATTTTTTGTTACTAGTGTATGCAGGCTATGGGTTGGCTGCACAAACTCCTGTAGCATATTACCCTTTTAATGGCAATGCCAACGATGCTATAGGCATAGTAAACGGCACTGTAAGTGGTGCTATACTTGCTACCGACCGATTTGGCAATGCCAGTACAGCGTTCAGATTTGATGGAGTAGATGATAAGGAATTAAACAGGTTCAAAAAGTAATTAAACAATAACTACAAACCGGAATCACTTTTTAAAACAACATAAACTTTATCAATCATGAAAAAAAACATTTTTGTATTGCTCTTAGCCGTTGCAAGTATATCTGCCCAGGCACAATTAAACATCGGCGTGAAGGCTGGGTTTAACCGTTATGCGCTTACCGGTGAAGACAAGAGTTATATTAATCGCATTCATGTTGGAGGGTTTGTTCAAATTCCCATTAAAGGTATGCTGGTGCTTCAACCGGAGTTGTTATACTCTGCTGAGGGAAATGGATTTGAAGAAGAAAATGTAAAAGTTAGTCAGAACCTGTCCTTTATAAACATTCCATTAATGTTAAAACTGGTAACTAAGATGGGCCTCTATGCGGAAGCGGGCCCACAGGTTGGCTTTCTTTTGTCTGCTAAAAATAAAGAAAGTGGAAATCCGGATGGAGATATAAAGAAATTTTTTAAGAGCACTAATTTTTCATTCGGCGCTGGTGTCGGTTACCAATTTAAAATGGGCCTGGGTATTGGTGCCCGTTACAATGTTGGGCTTACCGACCTTTTAAAAAATGAAGGCCCTGAACCAATGAAATCAACAGGCTTACAAGTCGGGCTTTTTTATAAGTTTTCTTTAAAAAAGTAATACCTACAATGAACCTATGGCTCATCTCCTCGAAATAATGGAATTTCCAACAAAAATGGAATGATTGAATTGAGTACATTAACTGTTAAACCTTGTCCATACACTAATTGTAGCCGCTTTTCTAAGCGGCTTTTTTTCTACTGACATAGGGTTGTCACAAAGTCTGTTTATTTTTATAGTATAATTTTGGCAAATGAAAATTCACACTACAAACTATTTTAACAGCTTTATTGAAATTGCCGATGATTGTGCGGCCACCACAGGGGAAATACCTCCCGTGAAAGCGAATGAAAAATCAATAGCAACCATTCAATTTGAATTGGTAAAGAAGAACCCTTACCAGTTTACTTCTGACGATCTGCTGTTTCAAGTATATGCGCTTCGAAATGATTTAACCAAAAAAGAATTGGCGAACGCAAGAGAACAGTTTTTCTCGAAAGGTCAACCTTGCCTCCGTACTTCTCCCCTTACGAAAAGATATGGCTGGGGGGTTCATTTTAATAAAGACGGAAAAATTGCTTTGTATGGTTCGGAAACAAAGGAGTATCGGAAATTTGTTAATGACAAAAATCTTAAAGTTATTAAGGCGATGAAATCAGGTAAGTAATTTGCAAAAGTGGCAGAAAGTTTTTCATAGAAATAAAACTATTCATTTTTAGTTGAATGGATTATTGCACTAAATGATTGTATTAATAACATGGAACAGTGGAAAGTGAATGATAACGACGAAGGTGATTTATCTCCCGACTTCTTTTATTGTTTGATCCAAGAAAAAAACTTTTCGAAGGATAGTATTCTTGTTCCATCGGAACAATTGGCGGGTAGCCAATGTAAAGAGTTTTAGTTTCGTTCTGAAGGAACGTTTCGTACATCTTTTTTTCACGGCAATCGCAAATGCAATGATTAAATACCTCCAATGATGGAGACCTTGAATTCGTTTGGTATCTATTATTAGAAAGCAGGTCACATTCGAAAAGCTGTATTCCTGTCCCATCGGGACACATTATGGGTAGAACCATTAATCCCAATCGTCGTTCCGTAGGAACGTTTCGTGCAGCTTTTTTTCACGGCAATCGCAAATGCACTGATTAAATACCTCCAATGATGGATACCTTGAATTCGTTTGGGATTTATTATTAGAAAGCAGGTCACATTCGAAAAGCTGTATTCCTGTCCCATCGGGACACATCACGGGTAGAACGATTAATCCCAATCGTCGTTCCGTAGGAACGTTTCGTGCCTCTTGCAAAAAATTCTTTGGAAATAAAGGAGTTTCATCGACCCATCAATAAGCGAGGCCTATTTGCATGCGTCATCGTCGCAATAATTTTTGATAACAACATTTATACAGGGATCATTGATTCTTTAAAAATGGGCTTTGAAACCTGGTTCTATTTTTTACCCGATAATGAATTAATCCATTCGGCAATTTTTTTAGCATCGGCTGCCGGTACCTGTGGCATGGCGGGCATCGGCGTTGCATAACCCGGCCAATTTTTTGGTTCAGGTACTTTAATCAATTGCAATATTTTCGCTACCGAATACTTTCTTTCTGCTATTTCTATAAAACCCGGGCCCACTTGTTTTTTATCCGGATTGTGACAGGCCACACAAGTATATTTTATAAGCAATGGCTTTATTGCTGCATAGGTATGTACACCTCCTTTGCCAGTATTCGATAATTCCAGTTCTTTACCTGAGCTTTTTGTTTTTACTTCCGTCATAAGCAGCTTTTTTCCTTCAGGAATATTATTTAGTGTGTAGTAGGCCGTTGGATGAACTAGTACATACCCATTTTCTTTATCGCGTAAGCCATTTAATGTGATGGTGTGAATATAATTTTTTCTCAGGTTACTTACTATAATACGCGCTCGTATACCATCTTCTGACACTCGAACCCCTTTTACCGAACATTTTTGAACATTTACCGGAGGGCTGCCATATACCGATTGATATTTATAAATAAAACTCTCCACAGAATAGGAAGCAAGATCTTCTGCAAATTTTTTATCGACTGGTTTGGTGAATTCTATTTAAAAACCGTCAGTCATTGCTTTTACAGTTCTCATTTCAAATGGTAAGCGACTGTTCCATACCAATCGTTGTAATCCTTCATTTGCTTCTCCCGCTGAGCCCCAACCGCGATTTGTTTCGCCCACGAATAACGATCCATCTCCCGCCCAGGCCATTCGAACGATGCCAGATTGAAATCCGCTTCTGAATTCCCATGCACATCCCTGTAGTTCGCCATTCACTTTTTCCATAAATACCCGGCTCAATTTACTTTGCCCCTGGTCTCCTACCAACAATTGTTCTTCAAAAGGACCAAATACACCTTTCGGTATTTTTACAATTTCCGAATTTGAAATACCAAGAATACCATGTGGTAACCATACAGCAGGTACTTGTAATTCGGGAATATATTTTTTCATCTCAAACTCAGTCATGAATTTTTCATTCACGATGTTTACTGGTTGCACTTGCTGGCTATCTGGGCCATATTCAATACGGGGATTGACTTTTGCATAAATATCTTCAGGTTTTAATTTCAACGGGGAGTTTGGCATTGACGTCCAAACCAAACTAGCCGGGTGACCCATAAATGCACCTTTCTTTACAGGCATTATACTTCCTGATCCAACCCAATCGCCCTGGTTATCGGTATAAAACAATTCATCATCAATCATACTAATTCCGCAAGGAGAACGCATACCCGCTGCCCAGGGTTCCATTGAGCCATCTTCTTTTATATGGAGTGTCCAACCTCTCCAGGGAACAAAACTTCTTGGGTGCCACCAAACATCAGGGAAACCAAGATTGAGTGTAACAAAAAAAGAACCATCGCTTGCTAATTTCGGACCAAAACTATATTCATGATAGTTGCCTGAAATTGGCCATGCGTAAATTGTTTCAAACACATCTGCCTTACCATCCATATTCGAATCGTATAAGCGGGTTAATTCTCCTCGCTGAACAACATAGAGAGAGCCGTTTTTGTAAGCAGCACCCAATACCTCGTGTAAGCCGGATGCAAATTTTCGAAAGTAGGGTTTTGAACTGGTGGGATTTTCAACAATAAATATATCTCCTCTTCGAGTAGTTACTGCCAGGTCTCCATTCGGTAGTGTACAAAGTCCGCCAACTTCCAATAAAGTTCCTTCCGGAGAACGAACTTTAAGAATTCGAAAAAAATCTTCTTCTTTAGCCGACTCTTGCGATACTAACGGGGAAAAACAACTGAAAATAGAAAAACCTATCAATAAAAAATATTTCATGAATAGTATTGAACTGGTTGATTTATGAGATTTCATAAGCTTTAATGCTTTTTAAAATAGAATTGAATAGATCAATTTGGTTTTAATGGGAACAAGTAATTCTTTTCTGCCATTTTGTTCACGGATAAATGGAATTGCTCCCCCACTGTCGTCAACTTTTATATAAAACGATTTATGATTAATAATATATAACCCGTTGGATCGATCCTCAATTTTATCGGCTTGGGCCAAACGAATATAGAGATTGTCCGATCCCTGGGTAACCGTTATTGCCCGTTGAATACCCTGGCGCGATTCCAGCACTGTTGAAGCATCGCTAATCAACGCACCATAGATCATATACTTGAACGTAGGCCGATCTCTGTCATCTAATATATATCCTTTTGTTCGAAAGCCAGAACCGGTAGTATCAGATGACCATGGATCATTTACTGCTGCTAGTTTTTGTATGGTGGCACCCAGATCACCAAGGTACTGAATAACTCCTGCCGGCCGTGAAGATCCATCACCCCTGCTATGCCACATAGGTGTTGCATCTAAAAAATTTCCGCGCCAAACCTGTACAATTGCACCATTATCCATATCATAGGTGTAATGAATTTTTTGTGGTGTACCTACATTCACTGCATGAACTACTCGTTTCCCATTCGGTATATCCATAAAACTTCTAAGGATGGTATTTTCACTTGCATTAATCAGCACAGGATCTGCGTCATTTGATACGGGATTTATTTCATTGCTGATCATAAATTCTCGTATACCCGGGCCCTTTATAGTTGCAATAAGAGAAGATTTTACCCAATCTACATACTTTGAATAAATAACCTGAAATGGAATATCCCCTGCGGGCAAAGCAATATTGCCCTTATTATTGCCTTCTTCGAAAGGAACTACAATTGTATTGCTAATTCTAATACTACCATTTCCTCCGGAAGCAGCAAGGCTAAATTGGTATTCGCCTGCTTCTTCAATATGTATCGTGCCATTATACCGAAGAAGAAATTCGTTTTTGGGTAAATCGTTAATGTTTGATGTTAGGTAGGGAATGCTATTTTGTGCGATTGACTTTAATGATTTATAATCTGGCTCTGTTTTAAAATTTCCTTTGTAAAGACTGTAATGAACGGTGCCAATGGACGGTTTCTTTTTATTAAAATTAGAAACAACAATATTTCTAAAAGCAACTGTACCGTGATCGCCTTGAATGCGCAACGCGTCTTCAGCAATTTCTTGCTCACTTACCGACCCGCGTGTAGGCCCTGAGAGATCTACGTTTTCATGAATTAATACTCCATTCAATTCTACCCGTAGCATCTTAGCATTTTGAATTTTAGCAGTTCCATTAAATCGAGGTGCCTGGAAAGAAATTTTTAAATGTTGCCACAGACCCGGTGCCCTGCTGGCATTGAGGCGGGGCGCATGACCATCATAACCTTTTTGTCCCTCTGGCTTACTTTCATTCCATCGTTCATAGATTCCGCAATTATCGGATGACCTTGGATTTAATACATCCCAGCTATCGAGTAATTGTATTTCATATCTTCCTTGTAAATAGATTCCGGAATTAGAGCTGGGCGCCATCATATAATCTAATTCAATATCAATATCACCATGGGTAAAATTTGTATACAGATCCTGGCGTGCTCCCGGCAAGGGTTGGTTTACAATGATGCCAGTGCCTTCCGCAAGTAAAAGAGTATCTTTTCTATTAAGATCTGCCCATACCTCTCCTGCTTTATGCCAGTTTGTACCGATGGGTTTAAAATCTGTGAGTGTATTCAAATCAAGTTTTGTTTGAGCAACCAAACATTGTCCAATTCCCAAACCAATCACTAAGCCTATTTTTTTCATATCGCTTTTATGTTTATTTAGAAGAACTCACAATTTTTTGAAAGAGTTTGGATACTCACCAAGATAAGAGGATTATCAAAAAGAATATTGCCGGCTGAAAGTTAAGGATTCCAAGTTAATAATGTAAAAATTCTATGGTCATTTGATAAAGATGGATAGGGTACCAATGATTTCAAGTGATGGATAACAAAAATTGTATTTAGCAATACTCAAGCCTGTGTAAGGCTTTCAGTGTTTATCATTCTTAAAACACTAACAAAGGAATAGAATTTTACAATTCAGTATTTCCCGTATCTTCCCAATACTTTGAATAAAATATTGCCTAATGATTGAATCAGCAAACCAAAAGAATAAGATTGGGTTATGGACCAGCACTTCACTTGTTGTAGGAAATATGATTGGGGCGGGTGTTTTTTTAATGCCCACTGCCCTTGCTGCTTATGGTGGAATAAGCCTGATTGGCTGGGTATTTGCTTCCATCGGCGCGTTTCTATTGGCAAAAGTATTCAGTAATTTAAGTAAACTGATGCCACTCGCCGACGGAGGACCCTATGCCTATTCCTACAAAGGATTTGGCGACTTTGCGGGTTTTCTTGTTGCGTGGGGTTATTGGATATCGATTTGGTGTACGAATGCAGCAATTGTTGTTTCATTGATAAGTGCGTTGAGTACTTTTTTTCCTGCACTTGCTACTAATCCATTGTTGGCGATTGGAACAGGCTTGTCTTCAATTTGGTTACTAACCTGGATCAATACCCTGGGAATTGTAACATCCGGAAAAGTTCAACTGTTTTCTACTATCCTAAAAATAATTCCATTGGTTGCGGTGGCCATTGGGGGTTTATTTTTTATCAAAATCGAAAACTTCATTCCATTTAACACCAGTGGCGTCTCTGATTTTTCCGCTATTACTACCACAGCAACATTAACTTTTTTTGCTTTTTTGGGGTTAGAGTGCGCCACCATTCCATCTGGAAGTGTTTCAAACCCTTCCAAAACGATTCCCCGGGCAACCATGCTCGGTACCCTGATTGCAACTATAATTTATATTGTTAGTAGTGTAAGCGTAATGGGAATGATAGCTCCGAAAGAATTACAGCAATCGGTTACTCCCTTTGCTGATGCTGCTGTAATTCTTTGGGGTAGTAGTGCCCGTTATTGGATAAGTGCGGGTGTTGCTATTGCTGCATTTGGTGCATTAAATGGTTGGATACTCATACAGGGTCAAATTCCATACGCAATCGCTAAGGATAAATTATTTCCGCCGATTTTTGGAAAATTGAGTAAAAAAGGAGTTCCTGTATCGGGGATCCTTATTGGGAGTGTATTGATTTCTTTGCTTATGATGATGAATTATACGAAGGGATTAGGTGAGCAGTTTAAGTTTTTAATTTTGCTTACTACTATAACGGTATTGGTTCCTTATCTATTTTCAACAGCCGCTTATATGTTAATTAAGATAAGGAATAAATCATTGAATGGTGACAAAATTGGAATTCCTTCCATTGTATTAGCCACCTTAGCATTTCTTTTTTCATTATGGGCGATTGCTGGCTCGGGAAAAGAAACTGTTTATTGGGGGTTTATTTTATTATTGGCCGGAGTGCCTTTTTATGTTATTATACTATGGAGAAAAAAATCGTAATTAAAAATCAAAACAAATTGGTTAATAATTCTGTTGTGGCGATCTGGTGTTTTTATTGATAGAATTTGCTACTATCGTCTTTAGTCTTTTATCGTCAATTAACCGAAAACAATAATTTGTATGAATTTTACCTGCCATTCCGAAACAGGAAAAATAAAATCTGTTTTTATAAAAAAAGTTCAACAGGCGTTCATCGGTGAGGAGCATATTGCTCAACACTGGCAGGCACTAAACTTTTTAAGTAAACCTGAGCTTTCAAAGGCTTATTCAGAATATGAAACCTTTCAGTCATGTTTAGAAAGAATGAATGCTGAAATTTTTTGTTTGCCTGAAGAGCCATCGGTCAATATGGATTCAATTTATTGCCGCGATGCCGCAATTGCAACAAACAATGGAATGATCATTTGCAATATGGGAAAAGCAGCAAGAAAGAATGAACCTGCTGCTGTAATAAAAGCATTTGAGAAAAATGGAATCAATGTGCTTGGAATAATTACCTACCCTGGCACGCTGGAAGGAGGAGATGTTGCCTGGCTTGATGAGCATACACTTGCTGTGGGCCATACCTATCGCAGCAATAAAGAAGGTATCCGGCAACTAACAAAGTTGGTAGAACCATTAGGTGTAACCGTAATTACTGTTCCGTTACCTCATTATAAAGGCGCCGACGATGTTTTTCATTTAATGTCGATATTGAGCCCGGTAGATACAAACCTTGCCGTAGTTTATTCCCCATTGATGCCCATTGAATTTCGAAATTTACTATTAGATCGTGGTTATTTTTTTGTAGAGGTGCCCGAGGAGGAATTTGAATCGATGGGCTGCAATGTACTGGCCATTGCTCCCCGTGAATGTATAATGGTAGAGGGTAATCCAAAAACTAAAGCAGCTTTGGAGGCGGCTGGTTGTAAAGTAACAGCGTACGTTGGAATGGAAATTAGTGTAAAAGGTGGCGGAGGGCCAACCTGTCTAACCCGGCCAATGGCAAGATATAGATCGTAGGGCTCAAAAAATGAATTCATCCTCTTTTCAACATTTTTTTCAAATAAATGCAATTGAAATTTGGCCTTAAAGATAAAGTTTTCAATTGCTTAGATGCCGGTAGCGAACTCTCCCAGGTTCGCAACCCCCTGGAGTTTCGAACCTATCTAAGTTGGAACCTAAATAAGTTGCTTAATTCAAAATTAGGTTTAACACCTGATTCATTAAATGACGGGAGTCGGTAGCGAACTCCCCCAGGTTCGCAACTCCCAGGAGTTTCGAACCTATAAATGTTTTAAACCTAAATTGAGTATTGATTTCTGCTATGAATAGTCAACTTATCAAATCGGCTGATTTGTCAAAACTACCGGTTTAGAATAGTTGTATTCTTGTCGAAATAATACTGACTCTGCCGGGGTAGGTTTTTTATTGATGGTTGTAGTTCATAATAGGCGATTGTTTACTATTTTGAAATACTATTGTAGTAGCGAACAAGCTTCTGTACTTCCGTAGTTTTTTTAAGAGTAAGTTTATTAGCTAAGATAAACTCATCAACCTCCGTTTTTTTATCATTCATTAATTCAGCATCAAGCATCTTCTCTCTTTTTAATTCTTTTATTATTCCTCCACTAAAAAGGTAATAGTTGCTTCCCTCAACAAATTCTTTTTTTATCTCGCCAGACATACCGTATTTGATCGTTTTAATATCTTTATAATACCTTCTGATAAAATCGATTTTCCCTTCAGCTAATACCTGGTAGTAGTAGTTCTCTCCCTGTTTGTCAATAGCAGGATAACCTGATTTAAAAATATAGGCAAAACCTTCCAGGGAAAAAAGTAATGAAAAATTGATTTAGATAGCGGTTCATAAAAAGACTTTCTTAAAATTACCAATTAAACGAATAGTATCCAGGAAATTTTAAATGATAATGCCATCAATAAATACGCAAACTGAGTTTTGATAGTACACGAATTCGGCCCTGTCAATAAAACAAACTTGCATATGGAATTGATTCCAACTTTCTTTAGGGAAATAACTAATGTTTTTTTAAATCGCTATTTCAAAAATCATATCTTCAAGGAGAAATAAAAATATACTTCATTAATAACATCCAAATGGGTATTAAACGTAGAGATTTCCTCAATCTATCGGCTATGGCAGCGGCAACAGGAGTAGTGTCTGCATTTAGTGCATGTACATCTGACAAGCAGCCGGCCGTTTCAAATGAATCTTCCGGTCCAATTCAATCAATGATAAAAGATGTGGTTCCAATTTCCGTCCAGGAACGAGAGGTAAGGATTGAGAAAGCACAGCGTTTAATGATAGATCAGAATATTAAGGCATTGGTATTGGATGCAGGTACTTCTTTAAGATATTTCACAGGTATTTCCTGGGGGCAAAGCGAAAGAACAATGGTGGCAATTATTCCGGCGAAAGGTTCAGTCAAATATATATGCCCCGGCTTTGAAGAAGATCGTTTTCGTGAACTTATTACTATCGGTAAAGACGTGTATGCATGGCAGGAAGATGAAAGCCCATATAAACTTATTGTAAAAGCGCTCAAAGATTCAGGTATTGTGGCGGGCACTATTGGCATGGAAGAGCGAATGCGTTATTTCATATTCGACGGTATTCGAAAGGAAGTTCCACAGTTGAATTTTGTAAGTGGCGATCCGATAAGTATTCCCTGCCGGTTGATAAAATCGGCTGCAGAACTTATGCTCATGCAAAAAGCAAATGATGTTACGGTGGCAGCAATCAAAGCCGGTATCAATGGTTTGCAGGAAGGAATGTCTCCAGGCGATGTTGCTGCAATTATTTCAACTGCGCATAGGCAAGCGGGTAATAGTTCTGGTGGAGGACTTGTACTTTTCGGGGAAGCTTCGGCATTTCCACATGGCACAACAAAGCCTCAGAAATTAAAGAAAGGAGATATCGTACTTATGGACTGTGGGTGCCAGGTAGAAGGTTATAGTTCGGATATTACGCGAACGGTTGTATTTGGTGCTGAACCAACAAAACGGCAAACTGAAATATGGAACCTGGAACTGCAATCTCAGTTGTCGGGTTTCGCAGCGGCAAAAATAGGTGCTGCTTGTGAAGAAGTAGATACTGCTGCACGTAAGGTGATCACCGATGCCAGCTTTGGCCCTGACTACAAACTACCGGGCTTGCCTCATCGAACTGGTCATGGAATTGGTATGGATGGACATGAATGGGGTAATATGGTAAAAGGAAATAAACTAGTATTACAGAAAGGGATGTGCTTCAGTATAGAACCAACGATTGCAATTCCCGGAGAATTTGGTGTGAGGCTGGAAGATTGTGTGTATATGACGGACGAAGGCCCAAAATGGTTTACGTTCACCAGCAAAACTATTAGCGAGCCGTTTGGTTAGAGAATCGGAGATCACCGTTGTTCAATTTTGAAGAATGCAAAGTGCTTTAAAATTTAAGACTAAATGAAGGGATAAGTTAATGATATTTCAGTAATCAAATTAGCAAGAGAATTGTTTTTGTATCAAAACGATTAGTTTTCAATTTTCAAACAACTCTAAAGGAGTCATCGCGATGTTTGTGTGTTTATTTTCTTTGAGTTTTCTTACCGGTAGGAGTTAGGAACAGGCATTTAGAAAAATATAGATATTCAAATTGAAATTACCCTCCATTCAATATTATTCTTAATCAAATTCATCTAAAATTTCTGCTTAAACAATAAATCTTCAATTGAATAGATCCCGGTAGCAAACTCTCTCGAGTTTACAACCCCCTGGAGTTTCGAACCAACAAGACTTAGAAACCTAGTAAGTAAACTAAATCATATTCTTTCATTTTTTTTCAGCCTAATTTATTTAGAATTTACCTTATTACCTTTTAGAGATCGGTAGCGAACTCCCCCGAGTTTACAACTCCCTGGAGTTTCGAACCTGGGGCAGTTAGAAACCGCCCTTCAAAAAAAGGCTTCATTAGCTCGTTTCATGTACATTTGTTTTATTCCACTAATTACAAAACTATTAATGAACGCAACCATTGCTGCATTAAAGGCGCTATTCGATCGCATCCCAAGAAGGCATTCTCTCGACAACGTAAAAGAAATAAATACTATCGTTGCAGAGTTTGAGACTCAACTCATAAAAATTGAGGCTATCAATGAATTCTACGAAAAAAATACGGCAACCTTTTTCGACGATCTTGAAAATGTTCGGTCGCTGGTAAAAAAATCTACAGATAACAAAGCGTCCAAAAAAAACAAAGACAATTTTTTTGATGAGGCTTCTGGCGCATTAAAAGATAGTTTTGAAGCGTTGCTAAAGCTTTGTGCTGATGGAAGCCAATTGAATCATTAAATACTTTTGTAAAAGCACATCAAAAAATCATCCCCTCTTGCGGCTATTTAGCCTTATTTGCTGCGCCATAAGTCGAAAAAATCGATTGCATAATTCGCTACTTCATTTTGTAGCTGAATTAGTATCTTCATCCATCTACTAAAAATAACTGCATGAAAAAGTTTTTATTGCTTGCGCCAATGTACCTGCTTGCGTTGAGTATCTATGGTCAAAAGAAACCGGTAACTAAAGCGATGACAGCTTTAACTGAATCAACCCCGATAGTAAACATTAATAATTATTTCAAAACGTTGAAATGGAGAAATATCGGGCCCTTTCGCGGCGGAAGATCGGTTAGTTCCTGTGGAGTAATCGGTAACCCACAAATTTATTATATGGGCACCACGGGGGGTGGTGTTTGGAAAACGGAAAATGCGGGATGGACGTGGACCAATATTTCGGATGGCTATTTCAAAACAGGTTCTGTGGGAGCAGTAGCCGTGGCAGAAAGTGATCCCAATGTGGTTTATGTAGGAATGGGAGAACATGCGCCACGTGGCGTTATGACAGATCG
>JBJXDV010000524.1:0-6395 GCA_046153465.1 Chitinophagaceae bacterium | reverse complement strand
GTAAACCGCCCATAATACATAAGAAGGCAGATTCTAACAGGAATTCAGTAAGTATCATTCTTTTTTTAGCACCAATCGCTTTTTTCAATCCAATCTGAGAAGTGCGTTCGCGAACAGTAACAAACATTATATTCGCAACCCCAAACATACCTACCACTAACGACAATGCCGCGATGGCCCATCCACCCTTGTTGATTCCACTAAAGATAGTGCTCGCAAATTCACTGAATGCATCAATATCATTTAAGGCAAAGTCATTTTCCTGAGTTGGTTTTATTTTACGAATGGAGCGCATAGCGCCTTCCAGTTCATCTTTTAATTGTGCCATGGGTACTGTTTCTTTCCCCTGTACCATAATAACCGGATTAGAATTTTCTTCGCGACTGATTGTTTTTAAAAAATCATAGGGCATCAGAATACTGTTATCGTATTCCCACCCTCCAATAATACTTTTGCCTTGTTTTTTTATCAATCCAACAATCAATCCTTTTTTTCCACTTTTCATAGTAACGGTTTGGCCTACTGCTTTTTCAGGCTTCCCGAATAAATTTTCGGCAACAATATAACCCATCACTAAACTGTTTGAAGCACGGTCAAAATCGCTTTGCAATAAATAACGGCCCAATCCAATTTCTACGGGTTGTATATTGATAAAATCTTCAGTAACACCATAATAATTTACACCCGAAACAACATTGTCCTCTATTTCAATATTGGTACTTCCGATATTAATATTCATCGCTATATTTTGCGCTCCATCTACTTTTTGTTTGAGCAATACCATTTCTTCATGCTTTGGACTCGGGCGCTTAACATATTTCCACCAGGGATAGTCGCTGCCCCCGCCCGCATATTCCCATTTATCAATATAAACGGTATTCGTGCCAAGCGCTTTAATATCTTTTTGTACGGCATACTCCAGGCTATCAACAGCCGCTAATACTCCGATAATGCAAAAGATACCAAATGCTACTCCAGACAATGAAAGTAGTGTCCGCACTTTATGTGAACGGAACTCCTGCCAGGTTAAACTGAGGCTGCTGCCTAATATTTCAAGTACTCGACGCATAAATCAAATGTACTGATTTGATAGCAGCAATTAAGGCTATTTATTTCAAAGGCAATACGATTGGGTGAGTGGGGAAAAGGATTGAATCCGGAAGGCACAAAGCGAATAAAATTGGTGTTGGAGGAGAACTACCCAATATCTCAGGGATTAATAATTTTCATTCTTGTTTTTCTATATTGCATCAAATCTTCCGGCAATGATTTTTATTGAGAACGAATTACTAAAAGTAACGATTAATCCGAAAGGAGCGGAGCTTACAAGTCTTTTTCATAAGAAAAAATTATTGGAGTATATGTGGAATGGCGACCCGGCTTTTTGGGGGAAACGTTCACCAGTGTTGTTTCCAATTATTGGTGAACTTAAAGAAAGCGGGTATTTCTTTGAAAACACTTTCTATAAAATGGGAAGGCATGGTTTTGCGCGGGAAATGGTATTTGTTGAAGAGCATCGCGAAACCGGGAGCGTGATATTTTTATTAAGAAGTTCAGAAGATACGTTAAAAATTTTCCCTTTTAATTTTGAGTTTAGGATTACCTATTCGTTAAATAATTCGCAATTAAGGATTAAGTATGATATTTCTAACATAGGAAATTCAACTATGTATTTTTCTGTTGGCGCACATCCTGCGTTTGCTTTACCACTATTACCCGGTTCCAACTACCAAGATTATTATTTAGAGTTTGAAACGGAAGAAACCATTAACAGATGGCTCGTTTCAAAACAAGGATTGATTGAAAAAGAATCGGTTCCTTTTTTGGTTTCTGAAAAAACAATACCATTGACCAAAGAATTATTTTATAAAGATGCTATTGTATTAAGGAATTTGAAATCGAATTTAGTTTCACTAAAATCACCTATTACCCAACACGGGTTTACGTTTGATTTCAATGGCTTTCCCTACCTGGGTATATGGGCTGCAAAAAATGCCGATTTTGTTTGCATTGAACCCTGGTGTGGAATTGCAGATGGTGCAGACAGCGATCAGCAACTCGTCAAAAAAGAAGGAATCAATTCTCTGAAACCAGCAGCGGTTTTTTCAAGAACATGGAGTGTTGAATTATGGTGACCCCGGGTGCCATGTAATAGTTCGATATAAAAAATATCGAACCTAAAGAAATCGACGTTGCTATTCCCTTATTTTATAATGTGCTAATATAATTCGCTAGATCCCAAAAGTATTTTCGAATCAAAATGCTTTTACAAGAAAACAAAACTATTGACCCTATCAGTATAGGACAAGATGATTCTATAATCGCAATTCATTTAGAAAATGTACAGGATTAGCTTCCTCGTTGAGATCCTGTATTAGCTTGTTTAGCAACAAAGCCAGGAGTTGATTTGGTTTTGGAAAGGAACTTAGAGCCCTGATTGTTGCCTGGAATACCTTTTTTGTTATCCTTCTTTTTGCCCTTGTTGTTTTTTTGATTTAGTAACGACATACAATATTTAATTTAGCTTAGCAAATATACGGATTGTGTAACTGGGTAAAAGAAAAGAATCACTCAGCACCGAAAATGAGAATTAGCACCATCTCTGCAATGTAGTTTTATTGTAGTTTTGTATCCTTATCTCTAAACTTTATTTTATGCTCAAAATAATTATCACCTCCTTCCTTATAACCATTACAATAGCATCACAGGCCCAACCTGCACTTACCGAAGGGGCCGCTCTTCTTTTTAAGAACACGAAAAGTAATAGTACAGTAGCTGAAAAAAATAAATTATTTATTGATCTTAATTTCAGAATCTCGAAGGATCGTAAACAATTTGTTGCCGATGGAGACGATAGTAAAGAATTTCCTTTTGATGTATTCGTTATGCCGACCGACGTTAATAAAGATGGACAGGAAGAAATTTTTATAACCTTTGGTAATTCCTATACTTCTGGTAGTACTGGTTCATCCGTACTTGTTTTTATTAAGAATGCAGCCGGTAAATATATTCCACATTTAGGTTTTCCGGGAACAACTCCGGAAGCGCTGGCTGTTTCTAACAAAGGATATCCCGACTTATTAATTGGGGGACCGGGCTTTGAATTTCCCATCTGGAAATGGAATGGTACCGGTTATGTGTTTTCGCGAAAAATTAAAGACAGTGACTATCCGGCACTTAAGAAAACGAGCGTAGAAGAAATTAGCAAAACATATACGGCTGCATTGAAGTAACTACTAAGTTTATACAGTAATAATCTTTTTTAGTACAGGCTTGGCGTTTTCAACGCATTCGAATTTTATTCCAACTTTTCGAAGCAGATCAGTACCCTTTGCCCTATTTTATAAATGCCCTTGCCTATTTTCCTTTTGCCAACCTACTGCATTCTCCCTCCGATAAATAAGTATAATCCCCTAAATTTATAAGGCAGTTAGCTGTCATTGAAATACCCTTTGCCAACCGGCGTTACCCTTAATCGCAGTTAGTTACAATTCGTACATCTAATATCCATTGAAACAAATAACGATGACCCCGCCTTTTAATTTAGTGACGTACCCCCTAAGTATATTACGTTCTATTTTGCTACGCCTATGGGCCAAAATTTTTATTCTGATTATTTTCTTTCAATCTTTCACTGCATCAGCGCAACAAAAAAACATAAAATTTGAACAGCTTGATATTAATGACGGCCTTTCTCAAAATAACGTATTGTGTGTATTGCAGGATAGCAGGGGCTTCATGTGGTTCGGTACTCGCGATGGATTAAATAAATATGATGGATATAAATTTACGATCTACCGGAATAGAGCCAACGATAGCTGCAGTTTAAGTGGAAATTTTATTACTGCCATGGCGGAAGATAAACAGGGTAATATTTGGGTGGCTACCAATGGCGATGGCCTTAATTGTTACAACAGGGCTACCGATAAGTTTGTGAGGTATACCAAGGGTGGTAAGAAGAATTATGATATCTCCAGTAACCAGGTGCAGCATATCACCATTGATAGCCGAGGGGATATTTGGATCGCAACGTCGGATGCCGGGATCATGGTCATCAACCCCCTGTCGGGTAAACGCGTGGCCTACATGAATAATAAAAATGTAATTAATTCAATCAGCAATAACCAGGTTAGATATATTTACGAAGACAGGAAGAAAAACATTTGGGTAGCTGTATATGGAGGTGGATTACATCTTTTAGATCCCAGTACAAATACATTTATACAGTTTCGACATAACAAACGAGATATAACGTCAATCAGTAGTGATAATATATATACTATTTTTGAAGATAGTCATGAGCGGTTGTGGATTGGAACCGATGGTGGCGGACTTAACTTGTTTAACCCTGAGAAAGGAATTTTTCGACGTTTTCAGCATAATAAATCTGTAACCAACAGCTTGCCGGCAAATGCGGTGTACTCTATTGGAGAAGATAACGAACATAATTTATGGATTGGCACTGAAAATGGTGGATTGAGCATCTTTAACCCTCAAACAGAAACCTTTCATAATTACCAGCACGATGAAATTGATAAAGAAAGCCTAAGTAATAACTCGGTCTATACAACCTATAAGGATCGCAAAGGTAATATGTGGATAGGCACTTTTGCAGGGGGAGTTAATTTATTTAATCAAGACTTTAATAAATTCATTCATTACAAACATACATCGTCACCCAATAGCCTTAGCCACAATAACGTATTAAGTATTGCAGAAGATGCTCAAAAAAAATTATGGATCGGTACTGATGGTGGTGGGCTCAATTTATTTGACCCGGTCTCAAAAAAGTTTACGCATTTCAAACATGAGGATGGAAATACTAAAACAATCTGCGGCAATTATGTATTGAATACTTGCGCAGATAGTGAAGGAAATATTTGGGTAGGCACCTGGGGTGATGGACTAACGGTATTCAATCCCTTAAAAAATACCTGGAGGCATTTAAAGAATGATCCCGATAATAATTCGAGTTTAAGCAGTAACAATGCGTGGACAATTTTTGAGGATAGTGATAGAAATATTTGGATCGGAACCAATGGTGGCGGACTCAATCTCTACCATCCTGCGACTCAACGTTTCGAACATTTTTTTGCCCGTGAAGATGGAAAGAACAGCAGTGTGAATAGTAATACAATAAGGATGATGGTGGAAGACAAAGCGGGTAATTTATGGATTGGTACAGATGGGGGTGGACTTAATTGCTACAATAAAAAAACAAAAAAATTCAGCTATTTCATTCACGACGATCAAAAGAATAGTATTAGCAGTAACAGTATCTTATCATTATACAAAGACAAGAATGATAATTTATGGATCAGTACAATGATGGGCTTAAACTATTTTGACACAAAGTCGCACCAGTTCACTGTGTATACCACTGAAAATGGATTAGCTAATAATACTGTTTTTGGTATGCTGGAAGATGAAAACTATAATTTATGGGTAAGTACTAACCGCGGCCTTTCGAAAATCAATTTGATAAATAAGAAAATAAAGAACTATGATCCCGCAGATGGCCTTCAATCCTACGAGTTTAAAGATCATTCGTTTTGTAAAACAAGTTCCGGCATGATGTATTTTGGAGGCATTAATGGATTTAATGAGTTTAGCCCCGAAAAAATTAAAGAAGATGATTTTGATCCGCCCCTTGTATTTACCAGCTTTCAACTCTTTAATAAAGAAATGCCGATTGCTGACGATAGCAACACTATTTCTCCTTTAAAGCAGTCAATTAACGAAACGGGTGAATTGTATATTCCATATAGCAGTTGGGTTGTATCGATTGAGTTTGCTTCCTTAAATTATACTTCGGTAGAAAAAAAGAAATATGCTTACCGGCTAGAGGGATTTGATAGATCCTGGAACATAATAGGCAATGAACGCAAGGCAACTTATACCAGGCTCGATCCGGGTTCGTATACATTAGCAGTAAGAGGGGTAGATAACAGAGGCAGATGGAGTGAACAGGAAAAAAAACTTAAACTCATTATTGTTCCACCTTTTTGGCTAACGGATTGGTTCAGGTTATTTATAATAATATTGATTATTACTGCCATTATTCTTGTTTATCACCTGCGTACTCGTAGTGTGCGATTGCATAATGAAAAATTAGAAATACAGGTACAGGAAAGGACTGAGGCACTCGCTTTAGCAATAGATGAGGAAAAAAAATCTCGTGAAGAAGCAGAGAAGGCTAATAAAGCAAAGAGTATTTTTTTAGCAACAATGAGCCACGAAATACGTACGCCCATGAATGGTATCATTGGAATGTCGTCGTTGCTCGCGCAAACTTCTCTTTCAAGCGAACAACTAAATTATACAGAAACTATTCAAACATGCGGAGAAAGCCTTCTAACGGTTATCAATGACATACTGGATTTCTCTAAAATTGA
>JBJXDV010000523.1:0-13068 GCA_046153465.1 Chitinophagaceae bacterium | reverse complement strand
ATCTATTAATGTAAATATTCAATTATATTTTTTAATTCTATGATAATCAATTTTATGAAAATATTTTACACCAAAAATTCAATGGCCCCTAAAATCAATCGCATTCATTTCAGCAGGTGTTTTTCTTATTATAAAAGAATAAATAAAAATAACTATTAAATATGATGATTCGTTAATAGTCTTTTAAATAAACGTAAAATAGCTACTAATTAAATTAGTTCTTCTTTTGAAATGTTTTAGACGCCACAAAATACTCGGATACTAAATAAATTGGTGATAGAAATTTAATGAAAAATCGACTATTTGGGGTTGCCTAAATAAAGAATTACTTTACAGTAAAATATTATGATGAAGAAATGGGTCGCTCCTGCCCTGCTGGCACTTTTTCTGAATTCCTGTAAAACAAAAGATTTACAGTATTTGAGTTTCGACCATTTCAAAGTGGAAAAACTGGGTTTCCCTAATTCCGTAATTAGCCTGGATGTCACCTGCTACAATCCCAATAAATTCGGATTACAGTTATTGAAATTAGAAACTGCCGTATCAATCAACAAAGAATTTCTGGGTAATGCTTTTCTTGATTCGGCGTTAACTATCCCACGGAAAGACACTTTTTTGATCCCGATAAAAATGGAAGTAAAAATGGGAGGCGCAATGACGGGCTTATTGAAACTCATGAATAATTCAGGCGATAGTACTTTAATGCTTATTAATCTGGAAGGTACTTCAAGAATTAAGAAGGGTGCTATTTCAATAAACTATCCAATCAAGTATGAAGAAATGAAGGTGTTGAAGTTTTAATTTTTTGGAAGTATTAATCGCTTTTATGAGTTTTTTGGCATCAAAAAACCCCATCAAGGGGTTGCAATAAAAAGATGAGTCAGCATTTTTTTATCCGGGTTTCTTACAAGTTTTGGGCAAGCGTGCATAAGCTTCGGGGTTTGCTTTTACATCATCTGCATCATAGCCAATATTAGCAATAGCCGTTTTTATATATTCAAGATTCGTACGGTCGCTAATAAACGTTACTTTTACAGTTCTCCGCTTAAAATCAGCGACCACTTTTTGTATGCCATCTACCCTTTTTAAATCCTCTTCAATCCTTTTTTTGCAGTCTGCACAGTTTATCGTTGGCGTTTGAATTGTTGCAGATATTGCCGCTTTTTTTACTTGGGCTGCGCCCGTTACACCTATTAATACTAATGCAACGACCAGAATGGAAAACTTCTTCATGCGGTATTTTTAGTCAAAATTAGCAGGTAATTCGGTTTTTCATAGGGCCATGGAAATATTTATGAATTTAATAAGAAGATAATGGGAGCAGTTAAATGCCTTGCCAACTGGAAGGATCTTCTTTCCATTGCAAGATAATTTCCTGATGGGTAGCAGAAACAATCCCCTTTTCAATAGCTAGTTCAATTAAAACCGGAAAATTCGTTAATGAATAGAGGGGCAATTTATATTTTGTAAAGGCCTCTTTTGCCACGGCAAATCCATAAGTAAAAATTGATACCATACCAACCACGTTTATGCCAGCATTCACTAATACATCCACAACCTGCAAACTGCTTTTACCGGTTGAAACAAGATCTTCAATAACTACTACTTTTTGACCTTTCTCAAAGAATCCTTCAATTTGATTACCCAAACCATGCTCTTTTGGTTTCGGCCGAACATAGATATAGGGAAGCTTAAGTTGATCCGCAGCCATTGCGCCCCATGCTATTCCTGCTGTAGCTACTCCCGCAAGCATTTCTGCAGCCGGAAATTTTTCAAAAACTACATTGCACATTTCTGATTTAATAAAATCCCGGATATAAGGGAAAGAAAGCGCTTTACGGTTATCACAATAAATGGGGCTTTTCCAACCACTCGCCCACGTAAAGGGCTGGCCCGGGTTTAATTTTATAGCATTAATTTGTAAGAGTTTTTCAGCAATAGCTTTTTCATTTGTCATAATAGCGAATGTAAAGAAAACCCGGAAGTCGGAGAAAGATCCGTTTCGCCCGGGTAGCATTTGTTGATAACTATTAATCCGGCGTATCTTTCGCTACTTAAATTCTTTGAATCTGGTACTATGCATATAAAAATATACTTTGATGATAAACCACTATTCCTGACAGATACTATCGATTCCGAAATTGAACCTTTGATTCATCACGATGATGCAGTTTTTATGGATGAATTTTCGAATCCGGGTATTAATTCAATGTTGCATGAAATGCGATCTGAAAAAATACATGCAGGTATCTATCAACATCCCAAAATAGATGAATTAAAAAAAGCAATCTGGAAAAAATTTAAAGTAATACAGGCCGCTGGAGGAATTGTGTTGAATGAAAAAAGTGAAATTCTATTCATGTTACGAAGAGGAAAATGGGATCTGCCTAAAGGAAAACTGGATAAGGGTGAAAGTCTTGAACAATGTGCCGTTCGGGAAACAACTGAAGAAACCGGGCTCCGAAATATAAAGCTGAAGGATCACATTCTTACCACTTATCATACCTATAATGAAAATGGCAAGCACCTATTAAAAGAAACCTTTTGGTATTTATTAATTGCAGAAGGCAATCAAACTTTAATTCCACAAGCTACTGAACAAATAGAGTATCTGGAATGGGTAGGCGCTGATTCTCTTGATAAATATCGTCAAAACACCTATCCATCAATTGCAGATGTTTTAAAAGCAGCAGGATATAAATAATCAGGCTATTTTTTTAGTATCGCTACCGTCAACCTGCCAATGCAAACCAATTTTTCGCGTTCGTCATTTATTCGAATATCCCATACGTGCGTAGTGGCTCCTATATGAATTGGGGTAGCTGTTCCCGTTACAAAACCCTCCCGGGCACTTCGAATATGATTAGCATTTATTTCAATACCAACACAAATAAATTTACTTGAATCAATTATCAGGGCCGAACCAATACTACCCAGTGTTTCAGCAAGTACGCAGGAAGCACCTCCATGCAACAAACCAAAAGGTTGTTTGGTGCGGTGATCAACAGGCATCCTTCCTTTTAAATAATCCACGCCTAGTGCTGTTAATTCGATACCTAAATGTTCTCCCATCGATGGATCACCCATGGAGACAATTTCACTTATCACTAAATCTTTCTTAAACCAAATCATTTTTTCAACGATTGATAGACCAAATCGGGCAGGAAATACGAAGCATCTCCCCCATTTCTAATAATATCCCTTACAATGGTTGATGCCACCGAAGTGTATTTAGGTTCCCCGGTAAGAAAAACTGTTTCCAGGTTTTTATCGAGGGTGCGATTCGCGTCAGCAATTGTTTTTTCATATTCAAAATCGCTCACATAACGAATACCCCGCAAAATAAAGCGGGCACCGATTTTTTTACAATACTCAACTGTTAACCCTTCATATACACCAGCCTCCACTTTTGGTTCATCTTTATAAAGTTCCTCGATCCATTGCAATCGCTGATCTGCAGAGAACATCGGAGCTTTTGCAGAATTTAAACCAATTCCCACCACCACTTTATCAAATAAGGGAAGTGAGCGGTTAATGATATCAGTATGACCCAGTGTAACCGGATCAAAAGTGCCAGGGAATAAACAAATACGTTGCATATACGCGTAAAATTAGGTTTATCAAGCTGAAATAAACTTCTCTCAAAGCCATCAGGATCACAAAGAAAATACTTTATGACTTATACTAATTTAATAAAAAAACCAACTCAAGTTTTTTTTAGCAGCGGATTAAAAGCTTACGGTTGAATTGATTCAGGATATACCCAATACTTAATAGGGTTATAGTACACTTCAAACCAAAAACTACACACAACTCACCTATCATTCAGTTTGCGGGCTTAATAAATACAAAACAGCCATTCGCACAGCTACTCCATTTTCTACCTGTTGAAGAATTATTGATTGCCCACTATCTGCTACATCACTATCTAATTCCACTCCTCGATTAATGGGTCCGGGATGCATAATAACTATTTCTTTATGCAAACTTTCTAATAAACGCCTGTTGATTCCATACGCAAGACTATACTCACGTAGCGAAGAAAACAACACTTGGTTCTGTCTTTCGAGTTGTATACGCAAAACATTTGCGACATCGCACCATTCGAGTGCTTTCTTTAAATTATATTCTACACGTACATCAAAAGCTTCTTTCATAAAAACCGGAATCAGTGTAGGCGGCCCAACCACCATTACTTCGGCACCCATTTTTTTAAGGAGGTATATATTACTCATGGCAACCCTGCTATGCATAATATCTCCAACAATAGCCACTTTAAGTCCTTCTAACCTTCCAAATTTTTCTTGCATTGATAATGCATCCAGTAAGCCCTGTGTAGGATGTTCGTTGATACCATCTCCTGCATTTATGATGGCCGCCGGAATATGTTTGGCTAAAAAATGCGGGGCACCACTGGAATTATGTCGAATTACAACCATATCCACTTTCATGGATAGAATATTATTAACTGTATCGAGCAGGGTTTCTCCTTTTTTAACGGATGAACTGCCAGATGTAAAACTAATCGTATCTGCACTTAATCGCTTTTCAGCTAATTCAAAGGAAATACGGGTGCGCGTTGAGTTTTCAAAAAAAAGATTTACAATGGTAACATCGCGCAATGAAGGGACTTTTTTTACCGGGCGCTGTAAAACCTCTTTGAATTGCGAAGCAGTTGTTAGAATAATTGATAAGTCGTCTTTTGTAAGATCGCGAATACCTAAAAGATGTTTGGTGGAAAGCTTCATCCTAGGGAGCGAAGATAAATGATTAGACCCTATTGTGCCAAATGAATTTAATCCTGTTTTCTTAGTTCATAGAACTTATTATTTTTCCTGAAGCCTTTTTGACGAGTTGCTGTACCAACTCCCGGTAAATAAGTTCTTGTTTAGGAACTGGCAATGCCCTGGCTTTAATAAGTTGCTTTTCTTTTATACCGAGGGCCTGCAAACTTCCTGTATAGGTGGCAGATTTATTTTCCCAATTATAAGATTCAACAAAAACATCATTCCAGTTGGTACTCATTTCGGGAAGTTTCAGTGTAGCTGCATTTATTCGAAGTATACCAGTAACCAATTTTTCTGTAATTGTTATTTCTGCTGTTACTTTTGCCTCTTCTTTCCGAAGATCCTCGGTCTCATCTTTATAAGTATTTGAATGAACATCCCGTGACAAAACATTGTTTAGCTCATTGATGATTGGATCGTTCAGGTGTATCTCCAGGATATTTATTTCAATGGCAAAATTAAATTGTGCAGAAGCAACTCTTTCTGAATCATCTGAAGAAATAATTAATGCCGATTTGTTCCTCAGTTCTCTTTGAAGCAGGGAAATTAATTGTTGTTGAAAGAAATGCCCCTTATCCAAACCTTGGGGAACCAGTTCCAAACCTCTAACACGAAGTAATATATAACTGGTATCAGCAGCGGAAGCTGATGCCACCAAACCTATTTGAAATAAAAGTCCAAAAAAATATTTATTCATCACTTCTCTAAACTTACATGTTACCACCTGAATCAAACGCTTATCCCTCAACTTTCAAGCAAAACAACTTCCTGCTTTCCATCCCTGTCTTTCCAATAAACTTTTACTCTTTGTGAAATAAGGGAGTCAATGGATTTGCCAACATAATCGGGCTGTATGGGTAATTGCCTGCTAAACCTCCGATCAATCAATACACAAAGTTCTACCTTAGCTGGCCTGCCGAAATCCAATAAAGCATCAAGAGCAGCTCTTATAGTGCGCCCGGTATAAAGTACATCATCAATTAAAACAACAATTTTATTTTCAATACTAAACGGAATATCGGTATGATTGGCCAGATGTAGTTCTTTGCGCACATCATCTCTATAAAAAGTAATATCTAATTTACCATACTGTATAGCTTCAGCCGGAAGCATTTTCCTGATTTCATTTGCTACCTGATCAGAAAAAAAAATACCTCTTGGCTGTAACCCTATCAATACAATTTCTTCAAGATTTGTATGATTTTCTAATACCTGGTGAGCTAAACGTTTTATCGTAATAGCCAGTTGTTGGTCGTTTAATACGGTTTTCAAACCTGGAAAATTTAGAGTAAAATTATAGCAATCAAGCCTCCTTCTCAAAAAGAGTCTATAAATTTATATTAATTGAAAAGAAATAAAAAGAATGAACTTTACAATTCTTTAAAAGAATTATTGGTCCTTCTTAATATCGGCTCCAGGAAAGAATAAGAAGAAGATACAGGCCTATCGATAAAACGGTAGAGACACCGAAACCTATCCAGGCCCATTTTACGCGATTTTTCTTATCCTCATCATCATTTATCACATAGGCTAGAACAACTCCGATGGCACCCACAAAAAACCCAAGGATAAAACCCAGACCATGAAAACCCTCCGTTTTTCCTGTAACCTTTTTTTCGAAAAATTTAGATAGTTTTTTATCTGAAATACTTCCATCGGGCCTAATCCCTTTTTGCAGCCTTTTCTGCGCCCTGTTAAAAGCCACTCTTTCGAAGAAACCCATTTTCTTACCAGTAATCGTTTCTAACGTCGATCGGTTTATTGTAGAAAGCTCCTTCAATGAAAGCAATTTGCCCGTTTTGCCGATAGGAATCATAATTTCAAATGCATTGGGTACAGGCTTCGTTAATGCAGGTTTTTCAATAGAAGCAACCGTAGTTCCAACTATAATTATGAAACAACAAAAAGCAATAGCCTTTTTCATATTATAAATATTTAGGGGTTATTTCAACAAATTAACAAATAAAAAGATTGTACGAAAATTTAATTTCAACGTTATTGTTATAATAACCAGTTGTATAAAGCAACATCAACTAACAGAATAGATTAACCGAGGTAAAGGTCAATAATTATTTTTCCTGCATAAATGGATATTGGTAATTGACAGGAGGATTAAAGGTTTCTTTGATTGTTCTTGCACTTAACCAACGATAGAGGTTTAAAATTGAACCTGCTTTATCATTTGTGCCACTGGCACGTGCACCGCCAAAGGGTTGTTGCCCCACTACTGCCCCGGTTGGTTTATCATTAATATAAAAGTTTCCTGCGGCATTTCGAAGTTTTGAAATTGCCAGTTCTACTGCACTCCTATCCTGTGCGATGATTGATCCCGTTAACGCATATGGAGAAGTACTATCTACTAACTCCAGTGTTTTTTCAAAACTATTAGCGGGGTAAACATAAATAGAAAGTACAGGTCCGAATATTTCTTCACACATGGTTATATATTTCGGATTCTTTGCTTCAATAATCGTTGGTTGAATAAAGTATCCTTCTTTTTTATCGCACTTGCCACCAACCAAAATAACCGCCTTGTCATCTTTTTTAGCGTTATCGATATATGTCTTAATCTTATCAAAACTTTTTTCATCTATAACGGCATTTACAAAATTGGTAAAATCTTCTACAGTGCCCTGCTTAAAACTCTTTACACCTGCAATCAGTTTTTTCTTTACTTCTTCTGAAATGTTTGAAGGGATATAAGCTCTTGAAGCTGCTGAACATTTTTGTCCCTGAAATTCAAATGCACCTCTTAATAACGCCGTCGCTACCACGTCGGGGTCGGCAGTCTTATGTGCAATTACAAAATCTTTTCCACCGGTCTCTCCTACTATTCGTGGGTACGACTTGTACATAGACATATTCTTTCCAATCGTCTCCCACATATTATTAAATACGCCCGTTGATCCGGTGAAATGTACCCCGGCAAAATCTCTATGATTGAAACATACTTTTCCAAGAGTAGGTCCATCCACATAAATGAGGTTAATCACCCCATCCGGCAATCCAGCCTCTTTCATAATTCGCATAAACATTTGTGCTGAATAAACCTGTGTATTCGCTGGTTTCCAAACCACCACGTTTCCGCACATTGCCGCGGATGTGGGCAAATTGCCTCCGATCGCTGTAAAATTAAAAGGTGTTATTGCCAATACAAATCCTTCCAGTGGCCGATACTCCATTCGGTTGTGGATGCCCGGTGAACTAATTGGTTGTTGTTTATAAATTTCGCTGAGAAAATGAACATTAAAACGAAGAAAGTCGATAAGCTCGCAAGCAGCATCAATCTCTGCCTGGTAGGCATTTTTACTTTGACCCAGCATCGTTGTACCATTAATATACGGTCGGTATTTAGTAGCAATAAGATCTGCTGCTTTCAAAAAAATTGCTGCCCTGTTTTCCCAACTCATCGCTACCCAGGTTTCTTTTGCAGCCAATGCTGCATCAATTGCTTGCAGTACATGTCGTTCATCGCCCGCATGAAAATATCCAAGCGTATGTTTTATTTCATGGGGCGGATGCATCGGTATTTTCTTACCTGTTCGTACTTCTTTACTTCCGATATACATTGGCACATCGGCCGATTGTTTCTTTAATTCAGTCAATACCTCTTTTAATCTTTTCTTTTCGGGGCTGCCGGGCGCATAATCAAATACAGGTTCGTTTGTGGGCATTGGGTAGTTAAAGTATCCAAGATTCATTGCAAATTTTTTTTGAGTTTGAGTAGCTTACTCTATTTGATTAACAGGTCAACTACCCTATTGAAAACTTTTATACGTACAAATATAAATCATTGGTATGTAAGCGGGTTGGCTTAATTATTTTTCTCTGGCTTATTTTTTGTTATTTACGATAAAACCAATACCATGAAAAAAGGGATACTTCTGTTCTCGTTTTTATCACCCTTTTTGTTGTATGCGACTACCTGGCCTGTAGGGCCTTTAAGAACCTATAAAAATCCGAGTGAAGTAGCTTCCCTTGTAGGCATTGGTGATACCATTGAAATTGATGCAGCCACTTATGTGGGAGATGTATGTGCATGGACAAAAGATAAACTTGTATTAATTGGTGTTGGCGGGCGGCCACATTTACGTGCAAATGGTAACTATGCTTTAGGAAAAGGAATTTGGGTTTTTGTCGGAAATAATATTACTGTTGAAAATATAGAATTTTCGGAAGCAACTGTACCTGATCAAAATGGAGCAGGTATTCGGCTGGATGGCATGGGGATTATCGTTAAGAGTTGCTATTTCCATAACAATGAGAATGGGATATTAACAGGAAATAATGGAGGCGTTATTCGCATCAATAACTCTGAATTTAGCTACAACGGATTCGGAGATGGTTTTTCCCATAATATATATATCGGCAGGGTTGATAGCGCGATTATCCGATACAGTTATTTTCACCATGCAAATGCAGGGCATGAATTAAAATCGCGTGCCCGGGCAAATTATATTCTCTATAATAGAATTTCAAATGAATCAACGGGTAATGCAAGCCGCGAAATTGATTTACCCAATGGTGGCGTATCTATTCTTATTGGAAACATCGTTCATCAGGGCACTAATTCATTAAATGGAAATATTGTTGGCTATGGTTTGGAAGGACTCGTTAATACAGGGCCTCACGAAATTTATGTTATCAATAATACAATGGTAAATGAACGATTTGCCGGAAGTTTTTTACATGCAAATGATAATACTCAACTTGTAAAAATATATAATTCAATTTTTGCTGGCGCTGGAAGTCTTTTAATCTATGGTGGGAGCAACGTACTGGATTCCGCTGGCAACATCGCTTTCAACAACATTTCAAATGCAAACTTTGTTAACCCAAATGCCTATGATTTTCATCTCAATGCAAACTCACTAGCCATCAATATAGGAGTAGATCCGGGCAATTCAACAAATGGCATTAATCTATCACCTGCATTCGAATATTTACATATTGCAAATTTTAGTTCAAGAACCATTCAGGGATCAATTGATGCTGGCAGTTATGAACGATCAACCGCATTAGCAACAACTTTACTTAATCTCAAGGCTGCATTTCAGCTGCAACGTATATTGATAACATGGCAATCGGTAAATGAATTGACGACGGATCGATATGAAATTCTTAGAAGCTACGACCAAAGAAATTTTACAAAAATTGGGGGCTTGAACGCTACGTTAAACAATAGTAATTATTATCAATACATCGATAAACCAAGCCCGGGTTTGGCAGCTTAAAAATAAAATTGATCGATGTGGATGGAACCGTAGCGTATTCAAAAATAATAACGATTGACTTTTATAAAAATAGTTCGGGATCTTTAAAAGCTACCATTCATAACAGTACATTATATATCCATGATGTACCCAAAAGTTTTGAAAATGGTTCTGCAACGCTTCAATTATACAATACAGTCGGGGAATTATTATACAGCACACAAATTTTAATTCCTTCAACAGAAACAGCAATCATTCATCAACTACCCATGCTATCATTCTCAGATAAAGTTATCCTGGTATTGAAAAACACCAGGGATAGAATAAGCACTAACCTGCAATAAGATCAATTACAAGCCAATACTATTTTTTTCAATGCCAGTAACCATTTTCTCTATCAAACAACCCAATAACATTAAATTTTGCCAAGTTTAATTTTTCCTTTTTATAAGCTCTATTTCTTTTCTTAAACTATCATTTTCTTTTTTTAGTTCCTTTACCGCTTCAATTAAGTAGGGAATCATCCCTGAATAATTTACACTTTTTAGTCCTTCTTCATCCTCGGAAACTAATTCTGGCATTTGTTGTTCTACTTCCTGCGCCAGTATACCAGCCTGTAACTTTTTATCTCTGAAGCTATTTTCTTTCCAGTAATACTGATAGCCTCCTATTGCTATTATTTTCTGAAGGCTATTTTTCAATTGGCTAATTAACTTTTTCAGACGGGTATCACTATTCTGGCTAAGCGATCCGGATATTGAAAGATCGCCATTCTCAAATAGTCGCATAATGGTAGTATTTACTGAATTTCGAAATTGGTATTCATCTCCTACCCCAAAATTTCTAAATTTCGTATTACCATCGTACACCATATTCATATAGTCGGTTCCTCCATAGGTTTCCAATCGAAGATGGGCATCAAAGGTTGGAGCCAATCCTTTTAAATGCAAGGTTGCCAATGGAACAATATCTCCAATGCCAACTTTGCCATCGCGTTGAACAATCAATGCATTTTTACGATTGCTGTTGGTTCCGTTGCCCACCATAAACATGGGAGAATTGGGGTAAGGGCTGAAGATACTTTCATTATCATCCGTCAATATTGGATCATTGTTCGAACCAACAGCCGTATTTCCAATCCCTCTCGCCCACGTATTGTTGCCAATCGCAGATGAAAGATATCCACTTGCCAGGGAATTAAATCCAGATGCAAATGAATTTGGGCCCTCTGCGCTGGTACTGTACCCAAGAGCAATCGAATATCCTCCCGAAGCGGTGGAGTTAGATCCGATGGCGATATCATAGGTACTTACAGCAGTTATTGCATTTCCTATTGCGATGGCAGCGCGGCCCGAAGCTTTTGCATCCTCTCCAACAGCAAAGGAGCTTTCACCCAACGACTGGCAATCTACTCCGGCGGCGAAACTACCTATCCCTTTCGCTTTGCTGTTGCTACCAGAGGCGAATGAAAAATCACCGATACTATCTTTATTCCAATTGAGTCCTGCAACATAACCTGTTCTAAAAGCTGCCTTATCAGGATACCACATCATTCGTACGCCTCCACCACTTACCGGAGGGTTTCGCTGACTGGCAGGAATAACCGAAGCTCCCGAAAATAAGACGCTACTATCTTTTACATGTAACATGGCCAATGGGTTATTGGTGTTTATACCAACTTTACCAATCTGTGTGTTCCCTATACAATAACCAAACATCAAAACGACGATAAATAATAAATTTTTCATAACGCAATTTTTAAAATACCTTGATTGCTGACTTTTTTACACCATTGACTCACTTATTTTTACTGCTTTACCAATTTTTGAACAGTTAGCTTCTGATCTTTCTTTACCTGAACCATATATACACCATTTGCCCAGACGCTGCTATTTATTTTTTGTTCTGTAGTCGTTACCAATGAACGATGTACAATTTTTCCATCGGCAGCCATAATCGTCAGGGTGCCTCCGGTCATACTTGCTGGTAATTGTATCGTAACCTGATTGCTGATTGGATTCGGGAAAATTTTTACATTTATAACATCCTCAAATTGCAAGGATACCACGCGACTAAACTCATATTTACCATCAATATCTAGTTGTTTTAAACGATAGTAGTTAATTCCTGTCAACGGTCGATTATCGTCGAAGGAATAGTTATGTTCTCCAGGACTATTTAAAGCGTTGATAGTTCCAATGCTGGTAAATAATCCACCCTCTTTACTGCGTTGTATTTCAAAATGGGAGGTCTTTTGTTCATTTGTAGTTCTCCATTGCAAGGAAGATTTTTCTTGTTGTTTTTTAGCAGTAAACGATAATAAGGTCAGCGGAACAGCAGAAAGGCGACAAATAGCGCCAGCCGACTCATTAACTTCCGAAACTACCACATCATCGATAAAGTAGTAAGCTCCTTGTGTAGTACTCGCACAACCAGAAAACGTACCACCACTTAAAACACCCGATGTATCAATTACCCTGAGTGTATCCGTTGATGCGTTATTCTTAAAATTTCCAATGATCAAATATTGGTAGGGTTGATCTGCTGTTACTATTCCAGAAATATTTACCCAATTATTTTTATCTGCCAGGAATTGATTATCGGGCGATACTACAAGGGGAGTGATTGCAAGATTCGAGAAAGTCAGTTCTTTGGTTTGTGTAGCGCGCAAGGCGATGCCCAGGTTATCAATGGCAACAGTTGAAAACTCCGACAGACTAACATTTAAACTTACAAGGTATTTTTTGCCAGGAACCAATGGTGCAGATAATTGATTCTCGAGGTACTCTCGATAATTGCTTAAGGAAGAAGTATAGGCAAATATTCCAGCATATCCATAACCGTTACGAGCCGATTGATTTCCAAAACATAAATTAGCTGGAACCTCCACTGAACTCGATATATTGTTCTGTGCATTAAAAAAATCGGCTGTGCCTCTCGTTGGCAATTTCCAACCTGTAATAAACTGGCTGCCAGGATCGGCCGCTCCAATGAAAGAAGTTTGCGGGAAAAAGAACGCTTCGAATCCAGGGTTTTGAACAAGATTTGCACGCAAACAAACCGTATCC
>JBJXDV010000522.1:0-19371 GCA_046153465.1 Chitinophagaceae bacterium | reverse complement strand
CACTGTATAATTTTTATTATAGCCAATACTCCAGGCATCTCTTCTGCCATAAGAAGTTCCTGTTTTCCAGGCAATTTTTGGCATACGCTCGGTGCTTTGCCAGTTAATCGGAAAATCAGGCCGGTTAACTTTTGATAAAATTTCATTGATCATAAAAGTGGAAGCAGTACTTAGAATGGAAATGCCCGTTTTAAGAGAATCTTTCTTCCCCGATAGTTTGTTTGTTTCCCGAATGTTTGATTCAGTTTGCGGCTTTACATATACTCCTTCATTTGCAAAAGCACTATACAAGCCCGTTAATTCTTCCAGGCTGGCACCGCAACCTCCCAATATCATCGATAAACCTAATTTAGATTGGTCTTTTTTGATTTGTTGAAAATTACAGGCGGCTAACTTTTGTACCAATTTATTTTTCCCCAGCATTCTAAGACTTTTAACCGCCGGAATATTCAATGAATGCTCTAGTGCATATTCCATCGTTACATATCCATTGAATTGCTTATCGTAATTTTCCGGAGCATACCCCTCATAACTTACGGCTACATCGTTTATAATGGCTTTCGGAGTTATCAGTCCTTCATCAATACACATTGCATACAACAATGGTTTTAGCGTACTGCCTGGCTGACGAACTGCGGCTGCACCATTTACCTGGCCCGCATCGGTTGTATCATAAAAATTTCCAGATCCTATATACGTAATTACTTCGTGTGTTTTATTATCGACAATTATTACCGCTGCGTTGCGTATGTTTTTAAGTTTTAGTGCCCTTACGTAATCCTCTGTTAGTTTTTCAACTTTTAATTGGGTGTTTAGTTCAATAGTAGTGTGAATAATATCCCCACCTTGTTTCTTTAATTTATAAGCAAGGTGGGGAATTAACTTGGGTACAATTCCCCTCGATGCCGTTAAAGGTTCACTCAGCGCATCCTGTATATCTTTTTCAGTAAAAATTTTATCGGAAGCAAATTTCAGTAACCATTTATTTCTTTCTTTGATAATCAGGTCATTGTTTTTTCCCATTACCAGGGAAGAAGGGCGGTTTGGAATGATGGATAAAGCTGTTATTTCTGCCAATGATAAATGATCCGGGTTCTTCTTAAAATAAAGAATGGAGGCTGATTTTACTCCTTCAATATTACTGCCATAAGGAACAAGGTTTAGGTAAAGTTGCAGAATTTCTTCTTTCGAATATTTCCATTCAAGTTGAGTTGCCCTAAACACTTCAATTATTTTATTGAAATAGGTTCGTCGTTTCGGTTCCAGCGCCCGTGCTACCTGCATTGTAATGGTACTTGCTCCAGATGTTCGCTTTAACCGAAATATATTTTTAGTCATCGCTCTTCCAATAGCCAATAAATTGAAACCAGGATGGTAATAGAAATATTTATCCTCTTTTTCAATAATCGTTTTTCGTAAGAGCGGCGATATCTCTTCCAGCATGGTTTTCATGCGCCATTTTTCATCACTGGTTAAATAGGCATGTACTACCTCACCCTTTTTATCAGTAACAATAGTTGAGTATTCAACGGTATCGCGTAAAGGAAACAGCAGATTTAGTATCACAAGTATTACCAATAAAATGAGAACAGCTATGCTGCTTCGTTTTAACCATTTTACGGTGAATCGTACAATCCGATTCATGGAATAAGCGTATTTAAAGCAGAAAAAAATAAATTCAGTTTCGCAAGAGAATTATCCCTAAACGATACTATCGGATAAATCGAACAGTTACGATAAAAAAGATCAGCTTTCATTTTAGAAAACAATTTTTGTTCACAAAATATTTACCGAAGGTAGGAGAGTTGCGTTTGGCTTCTCTATTCAATTAACAAATACTTACCTAAAATAATTTGCGAACCCGTTTATACGTTATGTATCTTTCATTTCTAATCTTTATTTATTGTATGGACTCATCGAGTCTGCCCCCCTAGCTCTCTTTTACCAATTCCGGATTTCTTTATAAACAATAAGAAACCGTTCTCCTTAATTTATTTCCTTTTCGTACTTTAACATGGTATTTCACTGCCAACTAACCTTTCAACTATAATCTTCTATGCGTAATCAATGGTTTTCTCTAACAACCCTGGTGGTTGTTATTTTTGTAACTTCCTGTAATCGTAATGCTGTTAATCTCGACTATACCAATGCCAAAGGCGAAGTTCAGCAGCTCGGGAATCTAATATTTCGTTTTAATAAGGGACTTGTAAAAGATTCGCTGCTTAATCAATGGGATTCTGCCGTATATGTTTCTTTTGAACCAAAAATACCCGGCCGCTTTCGGTGGGAACATCCTGACGAGCTTGTTTTTTCACCCTCTCAACCCTTGCCACCAGCCACCACCTTTAAAGCCAGCTTTGGAAAAGATCTTTTTCAATACAGCAAATTTGATAAGGTAGCCAACGCCGATAAAATCAGTTTTTCAACTGCCGATCTAAAGTTAGATAATACCAATATAACCTGGATTGCACCCGATGAGCGTACAAGTTCTGCTGCTCCCCAGGTAGATTTATATTTTAATTATCCGGTAAATCCTGCGTCTCTTCATGAAAAAATTAAACTTCAGGCGAACGATAAAGAAATTAATTATTCGCTGCAAACACTATCTGCCAGTAATAAAATATCGATTTTGCTAACCGGATTGAAAATGGAAGATAAAGATCTAAAAGCGTCCATTGTACTTGCAAAGGGAATTGTTCCCGAAGGTGGCGTTAATGGTACAAAAGAATCTATTGAAAGCAGTATCAATATCCCTTCACCCTATAATTTAGCAATCAACGACGTTAATGCAGAACATGATGGCAGCGGTGGTATTGTTTATGTAAGAACGAGCCAACAGGTAGTATTGGAAAATATCAGTTCGTATATAAAGTTTTCTCCTGCGGTAAAATTTACTACAGAAAGAACAGATGATGGATTTTCAATCAGCAGCAACGATTTTAATGCCGATAAGAGCTATCTTTTTTCTCTCACCAAAGGAATGCGTGGTCGTATCGGTGGTACGCTTCAGGATCAATACGATAACAATATTGCCTTTGGCGAATTAGAACCCGCCATTCGTTTTGTAAATAGCAAGGGAATTTATTTGTCGTCAAAGGGTAACCAAAACTTAGAAGTACGTATTACTAATATGCCAAAAATAAAAGTGATCATTTCTAAAATTTATGAAAGCAATTTGCTTGCAGCACAACGTTATGGTTTTAATCCCGCCGATGATCAGAATGAAGATGAATACTATTATGGAGCTAGTGGTGCTGAATTGGAACTGGGCGATGTAGTTTTTGAAAAAGAAATTGATACCCGCTCACTGCCTAAGTATGGAAATAGCCGGTTGTTTAAATTTAATCCGGAAGATAAACTCGCCGAATTCAAAGGCATTTATCATATTAAGATCCGATCGATGCAGGATTATTGGGTAGCCGACAGTCGTTTTATTTCGATGAGCGATCTTGGATTAATTGCTAAAGAAGGAAAAGATAAAATGATTGTATTTGCGAATTCTATTAAATCGGCACAGGCAGTGAACGGCGTTAACGTAATTGCCTACGGTGTAAATAATCAGGTATTGGGAAATGCTACCACCAATGCCGATGGAGTTGCTGAAATTACTTATGCACGAAAGGAGTTTTCAGGTTTTCGGCCTGCTATGATTATTGCAAAAACTGCTGAAGATTTTAATTATCTCCCTTTTAATACTACAAGAGTTAATACATCAAGGTTTGAAACGGGTGGCCGGCAAACCAATAGCACCGGCTTAGATGCATTTATTTATGCCGAAAGAGATATTTACAGGCCGGGCGAAAAAATTAATTTCTCTGTAATACTTCGCAATCAGCAATGGAAATCTCCCGGTGAATTACCTGTGAAAATGAAATTCCTGCAACCCAACGGTAAGGAACTAAAATCATTTCGTAAAACATTAAACGCTCAGGGATCTCTTGAAGGGGATGTTGATATTTCTACATCGGCTATTACAGGTTCCTATTCATTGGAAGTGTATACATCAAATGATATACTGTTAGGAAGTACCAATTTTAGCATTGAAGAATTTGTGCCGGATAGAATTAAAGTAAATGCAAAGCTGGATAAAGACTTTCTTTTACCCGGGCAATCCACCACACTCACCATTAATGCAGTTAATTTTTTTGGCCCACCGGCCGCTAATCGAAATTATGAATATGAGGTACAGGTAAAACAAAAAGGTTTTAATCCACAGAAATATAGCAAATATGATTTTGGAGTTGAGAATGCTGCCATAAGTTTTGAGAAAGTTGTCGCTGAGGGAACCACCGATGAAAATGGAAATAGTACTAAATCTTATTCAGTGCCGGCAAGTTTTAAGAACACTGGATTATTACAGGCAAATTTTTATGCTACCGTGTTTGATGAAACCGGCAGACCGGTAAGTAAAACAGCCAGTGCTAATATATTTACACAGGATATATTCTTTGGTATTGCCAATGATGGTTATTGGTACCAACCCTTGAACCAGCCTATTCGGTTTCCATTAATTGCTGTGGATAAAAATGAAAAGTTGATAAGCGGGAATGCAGCAATTAAAGTAATCAAACACGAATACAAAACCGTTCTTACAAAAAACGGTGATTATTTTCGGTATGAATCTCAGAAAGAAGATCGCATTGTGGCAGAACAAACAATGGCGATTACCGGAGACAACGCTGCTTATACTTATGTGCCCCGCTCACCGGGTAATTATGAAATTCGGGTATCGATCCCCGGTGCATCCAGTTATGTTAGTTCTACATTTTATAGCTATGGGTTTTGGGGAGGAAGTGATAATACTTCCTTTGAAGTAAATACCGAAGGAAATATTGATATCAGTTTAGATAAGTCATCGTACAATACTGGCGAAACCGTAAAAGCGCTTTTTAAAACTCCTTTCAGTGGCCGAATGCTTATTACGATGGAAACAGATAAACTGGTAAGCTACCAGTATGTAAATGTAGAAAAGCGAAGTGCATCGGTTGATCTCAAATTAACAGCCGAACATTTACCCAATGCTTATATCACCGCCACATTAATTAAGCCACATGATATAAGCGATATTCCATTAACCGTGGCACACGGATTTCAAAATGTGAAAGTGGAAGAAAAAGGAAGGAAGATGGAGGTAGCAGTAGTGGCATCAAAATCGGTTCGTTCGCGGTCGCATCAAAAAGTAACGGTAAAGGCTACCCCAGGTAGTTTTGTAACCTTAGCGGCAGTCGACAATGGTGTGTTGCAGGTAAGCGGTTTCAGTACACCCAACCCATACGATTATTTTTATGCGCAAAAAGCGCTTGGAGTAAATGCTTATGATATGTATCCATTATTATTCCCCGAATTACGTGCTCGTTTAAGCAGTACCGGTGGTGATGGAGACCTCGAGGCCAATAAACGCAGTAACCCTATGCCTGCGAAAAGAATTAAAATTGTTTCTTACTGGAGTGGTATTCAAAAAGCCAATGGAAGCGGTGAAGCAAACTTTGAATTTGATATTCCTCAATTCAGTGGTGAAGTGAGATTGATGGCGGTAGCTTATAAAGATGAAAGTTTTGGCAGCAGCGAGTCTGCAATAACGGTAGCCGATCCAATTGTGCTGAGTGCTTCCCTTCCAAGATTCTTAAGTCCAAAAGATACGATCACTGTTCCGGTTACTATTACGAATACAACGAGTAAGGCTACATCAGCAACTGCTAAAATTTCTGTAACGGGTCCGGTACAGGTGGTTGGTAATAATACACAAACGGTTTCAATAAATGCAAATAGCGAGAACAGGGCAACCTTCCAGGTAGTTGCTGCTCCTACTATTAATGTTGGAAAAATTACAGTGGAAGTGAATAGTATGGGAGAAAAATTTACAGAAGAAATGGAGATCAGTATTCGCCCGGCTTCACCGCTTCAAATAGAAACGGGTAATGGAGTGATTAATGGTGGCGGTTCTCAAAAAATAGCAATTAATACAGCTAATTTTATTGCTGGAAGTACAGATTATAAGTTGGTGCTTAGTAAAAGCCCGGCTCTTGAATTGGGCAGGCAATTACGCTATCTCATTCAATATCCTTATGGTTGTACCGAACAAACAATTTCCGTTGCCTTTCCCCAACTGTATTTTGATGATATAGCAGAACAGATGAGCGGTGGAAAAACTGCTGCTTCTCCTGCTAATTATAATATTACCGAAGCTATCCGTAAAATTAAGTTGCGTCAATTGTTTAACGGTGGATTAACCCTTTGGGATGGGGAAGGAACTGAGCATTGGTGGGCCTCTGTATATGCGGCACACTTTCTACTGGAAGCACAAAAGGCGGGTTTTGAGGTGGACAATAGTATGATGAATGGATTAATCAATTACATCAATACTAAATTAAAGAACCGGGAAACCATTCTTTATTATTACAATCAAAAAGAACAAAAAAAGATTGCACCCAAAGAAGTAGCCTATAGTTTATATGTTTTAGCATTAGCAGGTAAACCGAACGTGCCCGTTATGAATTATTATAAAGCAAACCCACAGTTACTTAGTTTAGACAGTAAATATTTATTGAGTGTATCCTATGCAATTGCTGGCGATAAGCAACGCTTTAAAGAAATACTTCCACCCTCATTTAACGGAGAAGTATCCGTAACACAAACAGGAGGCAGTTTATATAGTGAAATTCGTGATGAATCTGTTGCATTAAATGCATTAATTGATGCTGATCCTAACAATGCGCAAATAGGAATTATGGCAAAGCATGTGGCTGATAAATTAAACCAACGGTATTGGTACAGTACACAGGAATGTGCTTTTAGTTTTTTAGCGCTAGGTAAAATTGCAAAGGCTGCCAACAAAGCCACCGTTACTGCTGAAATAAAAGTAAATGGAAAAATTGTTGGCAATACGGCAGATAAATCAATTAAACTTTTAGCAAAGCAATTGGGCGGTACCAATATTGAAATTCAAACCAAAGGTCAGGGACGTCTTTATTATTTCTGGCAAAGTGAAGGAATAAGTGCTACCGGCGATTATAAAGAAGAAGATAAATATATAAAAGTTCGCAAGAAATTCTTTGATAGAACGGGGAAATTAATTTCCGGTAATAACTTTAAGCAAAACGAGTTGGTAATTGTACAACTCTCATTGGAAAATTTATTTAGCAACGGCGTCGAGAATATCGTAATTACTGATTTGTTGCCTGCGGGTTTTGAAATTGAAAATCCCCGTACGAAAGAAATACCTGGTATGGACTGGATAAAAAACGCATCTTATCCAACAGCCATGGATGTACGTGATGATCGAATTAATCTGTTTGTGGACTTGAACTATAAAGAGCAAGTCTATTATTATGCTGTTCGGGCTGTATCACCCGGGGTATATCGAATGGGTCCGGTAAGTGCAGATGCGATGTATAATGGAGAGTATCATTCATACCATGGGGCCGGCGTAATTAGGGTTGTGAGTAAGTAGCCGAAAGGCAATAGCAGGTAGCCGAAAGCCAGAAGCCGGAAAGCAATACAGGTAGCCGAAAGCCGAAAACCAATAGCCAAAAGACTACCATAGTGAATTGAAACTACCGTAGTCTTTTTTTGTACTATTACGAAACTTAATTTTTCTTCTGCATTGAATTAACGAATTTTAATTTTTTTACATTATTGTCCGACTAAAATCATCTTAATAATTATTAAAAGCCTTTTGCAGAGCGGGTTCTAGCCCCCTCTCCGCGAGGAGAGGGTTGGGGTGAGGCGACACTTGCAAATGAAGCATTTAACTTATTTAGTCGGACAACAATAATTTTTTTAGTTGAATTTTTTGTTTCTCATTTTAAGCATTTTTTCAACTGATTAAATGTATTGATTGATAATTTTTACAATTATTGTAAAAGTTATTGGATACGTAAGATTCTAATAGTGTAGCATTGCTGCCACAAAAGGAAACAACGAATGATTTTAATAACCTTAGTACTATGAATTGGAAAGAACGAGTGATTCTGCTGATACTTGCCGCACTAAATTTTACGCATATCCTGGATTTCATGATTATGATGCCCTTAGGAAATTACCTGATGCCTTATTTTAAAATTGATACCAGGCAATTTACCTGGCTGGTAGCTGCTTATTCTATAAGTGCTGCGGTTTCTGGGTTTAGTGCTGCGTTTATTGTAGACCAGTACGATCGCAAAAAAATATTGTTATTTGGTTATTCCGGATTTCTATTAGGAACTATTGCCTGCGGTTTTGCACCTACATATTATTTGTTATTTACTTCGCGGATCGTTGCCGGTTTATTTGGCGGATTAATTGGAGCCCAGGTATTGTCGATGGTATCCGATCTTTTTGGATACGAACGAAGAGCGAGGGCAATGGGCGCAATCATGTCTGCCTTTGCTGTTGCATCCACACTTGGAGTTCCATTTGCCTTATATCTTTCCAATTCTTTTTCCTGGCATGCTCCTTTTTTATTGGTTGGCTTGTTGGGTACATTGATTGTTCCATTGATTGTTTTTTTTATTCCACCCATGACTGGTCATATGCGCGAAAAAAGAGCATTACGCGACAACCTTGACGTATTGACGAGAATTCTTAAAGACCGCAGGCAACGAAATGCATTATTTTTTTCAGGAATGGTAATGATGGGACATTTTCTCATCATTCCCTTTATCAATCCATTTATGGAATTGAATAATGGTTTTTCCCGGAGTGTAACGCCCAATATTTATCTTGTTGGGGGCATATCTTCTTTCTTTGCTTCTTATATCTTAGGATTCCTGGCAGATAAATATGGAAAGTTGCTGGTATTTATAATTTGTGTGCTATTATCTCTTTTCCTTGTTTATGGTATAACCAATAGCAATGGAATTTCTTTTCCGGTTATTTTATTCATGTTTGCGATTTGGTTTATTTTTTCAACTGGACGAGGAATCACTGCTCAGGCTATGATTAGTAATGTGGTACCGGCATCGCAACGTGGGGGTTTTATGAGCTTCAATAGCAGTATACAGCAATTAGGAACTTCTATTGCTTCTTTAGTAGCTGGCTTTGTAGTAATAAAGCTGCCCGATGGTAAAATTCATCATTACGATTGGTTGGGATACCTGAGTATTGTCATCTTGTTAGGTTGTGCTGTGTTGGCTTACTTACTTTTTCGAAATAGTGATAGAGCAATTGTAGTTTCATCAAGTTCTGCAGCAACGGAGTAAGTTTTTGCAGAGATCAAGGTGTTTGTTATCACTTAATTTCTATACGTTCTCCAACATCATCATATTTTAAACTGTTGTATCTGCGCAGATAAAGTAGCTTTCCATTTTTATCATAAAATCGCCAACTTCCTTTTCTCCATCCATGTTTATATTCGCCAACAGATCGAATACTACCGTTTTCCATTATTTCAACCCATACTCCCTGTTTTTGATTGTTCCGAAAATACCCCGAATCTTTTAAAGCTCCATTGATGAAATACGATTTGTATTCATTCGTTAAAACACTAAATTGAATGCCACGTATTCCCTTAGCCATTTCGTAAAACCTAATTTCTTTTGGTTGACCAGTGAAGTACCACGATTTCCAAAGACCTATAAAGTTCCCGCGGTTTATTTTTCCGGAGTCAGAAAGCAAGCCGCTATCATAAAATTTTTGATATACTCCATTCAGTGTTCCTTTTCGGTAATTGGCGGTAACGATTATTTTTCCAACTGAATTATAGAGCACAAAAACTCCATTTCTTCTTTTAAAGTTTCTTCGTTTATACTCCCCAGTGGCAACCAGCATGGTATCTAAAGTATAGAAATCTACCTCGTATAATTTATCTTTTATTTTTTTTGGGATTCCATAGTATTGTATTCGTTCCGGATCCTGTTCAGAACGAAAAAAACCATTGAAATGAACAACCGAATCTTTTGGCCCTTGCAGGAATTGCCCAAAGACAGGTTGGCTACAAATAATAAGTGCTATAAAAAGTAATCGCATCTGCCTGATTGTATCAATAAAATTAGCGGTAAAAAGGTATTTCAATAGTTACGGTAAATTCTGTAGTTCGGTTGTGTAATATGGCCGGTGACCATTTTTCAATGCTCCGAAAAAAACGTTCAACTTCTTTCCCTAACAGCTCATGCGGACTTTCTACCACCTTAAATGAAATTAATTTTCCTTCTTTCGAAATAGTATAGTTGGCTGTTAAATTACCATTCACCTCTTTTCCATCTAATTCTTTCGGCCAAAAAATATGATCGAGCATATAGTTTTTGAAATCTGCATAGCGATCAATAATTGCAACAGGGGGTTTGAGTATACTGCAAAAAATGCCGGTGGGCTGCCCCAATTCATCGAAACATTCTAAGCCAATCACTTTATTTTTTTTGTATTGCTCTTTCGTACTGTTCTTTCCGTTTTCATAATAATAATTCCATTCGCCTTCCTGAAGGCCATTATCATAGCGTCCTTTTGATTCTATTTTTCCGTTTTTATACCAGCTTGTCCATTCCCCCTGTTTTTCGCCGTTAATAAAATTGCCCGAGTCTTTTAGTTGTGTGTTTTCGTAATAAGAAATACTTAAGCCATGTGGTTGAATAATCAAAGAGTCATCGCCGCCCCAAATTCTTTTGGCCGTTTTTTTATTGGAATTGTTAACTGATATCTTATTAGATAAGGAGTCTATCGGTTGGTACTGAGCGATAGATTTCAATCTCCCTGTTTCGTACCAACTGTACCAGGTGTTTACCACATAATTGTTTTTCACCATTCCCGAATCCATTAGAGCACCACTTTCATACCAGAATTTCCAGATCCCTTGTTTTGTATTATTAATATAAGTTCCTTCAATAGCCTTCGTATTTTTTGTATGATATAAAGAGAAAGGGCCATCCTTAATGGATAGTGAACGGTCTTTGTAATAAGCCTGCACCAATAAACCGGTATCAGGGTAAACGGCAACAAGCCACCAATGATCGTCAGATTTAATGGCAATACCACTGTAAGCAGCTTTGTTTTTGGTGGTAAAGTAAAGCTCGTTATTAAAATATTTTCGTAATGTATCACCCCGTTGCCCGTATGAAATAATAGCACTGCTCAGCACCAACATTATAATAATTGTTAAACGCATTGATTATTTTATTTTTCTAAAAACAGGATAGCGTAAATGATCAGGTTCATAGTAGGGAGAATTCTGGTATATAAAATTCAACTGGGCCGCTCCATTTTTAGCAAATGCAGAATCGGTTATTCTTCGCTGTTCCAGCTTTTCCTTTATTAGTGGATTATCTTTTAAATACTGCTCCGCAATTTCTTCAAAGGCATAACCACTGAATCCTTCTTTCTGACCAAGTATTCCATCAAAATAATTCCAGGCAAAATACGAATCATCTGCCTGTGGTTCCAATACCTCAATCAGGAAACGATTGGCTTCCTGGTTCATGGGTATATAATAATCGCCTTTTCTGAATTTTATCATTTGAATACTGGTCGATACCTTCACTTCATTGTTTAGATGATGCATTTCATAGGGGCGGGCACCCGATTTATAATCATCAATCCGATAAACTTCTACTTCAACCATTGTGTCTTTAAAAAGTTGACTCATTTGTACCTTATTTATTTTTAGCAGGTCTAACACCTTGTACCATCCCTGGGGAATTATGTAAGCTAAAGGTTTCGTAACAATTGTCTTTCTATCAAAAAAGTTAAAATAGTTTATTTTCTTTTCGTAAGGCTTACTGCGGTCGTAATACAATCGGGGTTGACCAGATATCGTACTGGGTTTTCGAAGGGCTTCGTAACCCATAAAAGTTACTTCGTCAAACTTGCTTCGGTTGAGTGACCAGCTCAATGGAAACTCAGTTTGATTTTTTACTGATGTTTTTGTTTGACTCCTGAGTTGTTTAATAGTCTCGCTGTTTTTTGAAGTAAACTCAATGAAGCTTTTCATGAGCTCGTAGGTTGCTTTCACGCGCTGGTCGTATGGTTTTAACATATGCGTTTCAGGTACAAAAGCAAAGGTGTGCCACAGGCTGGAATAACCGCTACTGTACCGCGGTCCATCAAAATAAGCGGTCATTCCGGCATCAGGAGAACTGCCATTAAAATTTACATAAGGTACCAGGTCATAACCTTTTTCTTTCATAGAAGAATAAATGCCCGGCTCAAAAGTCTTATTCATGTATTCGCCCATTACACCACCCAGTTTACTGTGTTGAGAACTTAAAAGGGTCATGATATGTTGATAATCGGCGCCATTGCTAACATGGTTATCAATAAAAACATCCGGATCCGTAAGGTGAAAAATTTCTGCGAAAGACCTTGCTTCTTTTGAATCACATTTTATAAAATCTCTATTCAGATCCAGGTTTTGCGAATTGCCCCGAAAGCCAAACTCTTCCGGTCCATTTTGATCCACCCGATAATTAGCGCTTCGGTTTAAACAACCTCCAATATTATACACCGGTATAATAGCGAGAATGATATTATCGGGCAAATTAATTTTATTGATCACAATGTCTCTTGCCAATAACATACTGGCATCAATACCATCTGGTTCGCCAGGGTGAATTCCATTGTTAATTAGTAAAACTCTTTTATTGTTTTTACGAATATTTTCAAAATTGGAATCACCGTTTGTAGCCACTACTACCAGGTGAAGCGGAAAACCTGCATCACTCATTCCCATAGTAAGCATTTTCACCTTACCCGAATGTGCATCGAGTTTTTGCCACCAGGCAATAATTTCAGGATAGGAGGGTGATTGAGTGCCTTTTGATTTTTCGAAAACGGTAGTGATACTTTGAGCATGCAGGCATCGGTTCATCATTAAAATGAACACTAAAAGAATTGTATTTTTCATGACTACAAGTTACCGGAAAAATTATTTCAACCGGAGGCCGTATTAAAAATAGATTAATGATTAATAAGTTTCAGAAATTCTTCTTTTTTACGTCTGGCCACATCAATTACATCGCCGTTTTGCATCATTACCTGGCCGCCCTCGCCGCGTATATATTTTTTGATATAGTTGAGATTGATGAGATGAGAATTATGTACCCGGTAAAAATTATAGGGTACCAGCATATCCTCAAAATCCTTCAAAAGTTTTGTTACCAGTATACTTTTTCCTTCAATAAAAAATAGTTTAGAATAATTGGAGCTTGATTCAATATGCATGATGTTTTTGATCGGAATAAACTCAAGTCCTTCGCTGGTGGGGATAGCAATTTTTTCTTCCTGGTTTTTTGAGGGAGATAAGGAATGCCTAAGCACTTCCAGCTTATCTTTTGTTTGCAAATGACGGTGTTTGTTCAGTCGTTCAACGGCATTTTGTAAATCTTTAATGGCAATGGGTTTTGTTAAGTAATCAAATGCACTGATGCGTATTGCATCCACTGCGTAATGATTGTAAGCAGTAGTAAAAATAATATCAAAATCATATTCGCCCAGTTCATCCAGCATGCGGAAACCATTCATTCGGGGCATTTCAATATCAAGAAAGATTACATCCGGTTTGTGTTGTCTTATTAATAAGATTGCATCTTCGGGCTTGTTGGCAGCAGCAACGATCTGTACATCCGGGCAAAACTCTGTGAGTTTCTGCTGTAAATTTTGCAAACTGCTGGGTTCGTCGTCAATTAATATAGCTTTTAATAATTCCATAATTATATGGTATTAAGCATGATCTCCACCCGGGTTCCGGCTGGATTTTTTTCATTATCCAATAAGTCGGTAAAATGTACAAAATCATTTCCGTCGGGGTGCTTGTTAAATAAATTTATTCTGTCTTCTGTAATTTTTAGCCCCACACTTTTATGATAGGGTTTATTTTGTTGATTGTATACAGAAGCCTGGGCTCTGCCTACGCCATTATCCTGCACGGTATATTTAATTTTTTCATTTTCAAGAGATGCCATAACGGTAAGCATTAGTCCTTTTTCTTCGCTATGTGCCAACCCGTGCACAATAGCATTTTCAACATAGGGTTGAATTAATAAGGAAGGAACCCGGTAATCACCTCCGGCCAGTATCGGGTCAATAATTGTTTTATAACTGAAACGGTTATTGAAGCGTAATTGTTCCAGGTCTATGTATAATTGCAAAGCTTCCATATCTTTTGCAATAGGAACTACTTCGTTTCGGCTGCTATCTAAAATCATTCGTATGAGGCGTGCAAATTTATTAAGATAATCACTGGCCAACCTCTTTTCGTTTTGCATAATAAAATTTTCAATACTATTCAGGCTATTAAAAATAAAATGCGGGTTCATCTGTAATCGAAGTACTTTATTTTCCAATTCTGCTTTTATCTTTTGAACCTTGATTGAAGTGCGAAGGTTTCGCTGATAAAAAATAACCACTGCAATCGTTAGTGCCATTAAAAAAGCCAGTATATAAAAGATAAGGGTACGGCGGTTATTTTGCAGTTCCAGTTTTTTAATAGCATTGTCTTTCTTTAATAAAGCTATCTGCTCTTCTTTTTGTTTTGTTTGATAACTTATTTCGAGATCGGCCAGGGCGGCTTTTGTTTTTTCATTAGATAAAGAATCTTTCCTCATTAAATATTCTTGCTGATAATGAAAGGCGCTTTTATAATCTTTTAATTTGAAAAGAACAACGGCCAGGTTTTGAAGAGCTATTACTACCAACACCTCCTGTTTATTTTTTTTTGAAATTCCCAACGACTTTATAAGTTTATTCTTTGCTGCTGTATAGCTGTGTAACATTGTATCGAGTGCTGCTGCGCTTAAATAAGCTTTTGCCAACCCCCAGGTATTATTTCCACCATTAAGTTCATTAAGGATTTTAGCTAATAGTGATTTTGCCTGATTGTATTTTTTTTGTATCAGAAAGAAATCTGCCCATATAATACTGTTCGTAATTTGTTGTTCCCTGTCTCCCACTTTTTTTGCAATTGAATCTGATTTTTTGAGATAAATAAATGCTGAATCATAGATTTCAAGGTTGTTGTAATAGGATGCTAAATTGGAGGCGGTTTTCATGTAAGGCATGGTTATGTTTTCAAGATAACCAAGTGCTTCTTTTGAAGTTTGAATAGCTTTTTGATCATCTTCCGATTCGTTGTACAATTCACCAAGGTTGGCCAGGGCCATTCCAAGTCCTGGCAGGTGACCATTTTTTCTTGCACCATTTACTGATAACTGATAGTAAGCAATAGCTGTTTTAAACATACCAAACCATTGATATACGGTTGCAATGTTTTGAGAGAGACTTACTCTTTTTGGATCAAACTCCGGCATCGTATCAATCAATGCTTTTAAGGAGTCGAGATAAACAAAGGAAGAATCTTTATTTCCCATTTCAGAATAGCGCTCCATAATTTCTCTTACAGAAAAAACATTATACTTTCTTAGTTTATCAGGAAAATAAGGCAAAACTTTTTTATAATAATAAATAGCGCTATCGGGTTTCAAATATTTATAGGTAAAAGCTTTTCCGATGAAATAGTTGAAAATGCCTTTCATGCTATCTACTTTGTTTTTTTCTGCGAGTAATAAGCCCTGTACCGACCAATTGTAAACGGGTGTTAATTGATCCTCATTCAATGAATCACTTACAATTTTTACCAGGAACTCCATTTTCAACTGATCTGTTGATAGTGTCTTGTATTTATCGGGGAAAGGGTAGATTTTCCTACTCATCAAAGCCTCCTGACTATTTGCAGCAGTTACAAAAAAACCAACCAAAAAATATATACTCCAAACTTTCCAGTGCAGCTTAAAATAGAATCGTTTAATGAATGAACTGAACATTAGCTGTTTTGTTTTAAGGGCACACACTGAAAAAATAATTCTTCAATAAAAAGATTGCCTTTACCAGCATCCTAATTTACTAAATATTATCATGGCAATAATCCCAAACTTAGCAACCTTCTAATACCCGTAGAATAGTAATTCAATAGTAAGAGTTTTTGGCTGTATACATGGCAGGTTATCATAAACAGGTGGAAAGATTGATTAGAAGGAAACCATTTAAGGCTAAAACCTTTTGATTAGCCAACTACACACAGAAAGCCGCCAGTCATACAGCCGAACTTTTATTCCTTTTAATCACCTATTAGTTTTACGAAACCTAAATTATTTCTTATGCGAAAATTAGTTTCTATTATTAATGTATTAGTGCTTCCATTTTTTATTTTTGGACAGAACGTTGGTATCGGTACCAACACCCCCACCCATGCTAAGTTGGAAGTGGATGGCGCGGTAGGAAATGTTGTTGGGATCTTTGGAAATAGCACTTTTCCGGGCTTATCTCTGAATTATAGTTACCCCGAACTGGGCTTTAATTATTATTTCAGCAGCGGCAACAAAGCGATGGCGGCAGGGTTTGCTTCTTTAATAGGAATGGATCCTACAAATGGCAATATGTATTTTTCCAATTTTAATAGCAACCAGGCTCCCGGGCCCTATTCTGATATTGCCGGTTATACGGAACGAATGACATTAAAACAAAACGGCCGATTCGGTATTGGTATATCCAACCCTAATGCGCAATTAAGTGTGTCAAGAGGAACTGGTGTGGATGGAACTGCTGCTTTCTTTGGCACTACTCATGTTTCTCATTTTAATTATGGAAATTTTGAAGATACTTATATACGACCGGGGAAGGACAACCGCTTTGTGTTTATCAATGATGTTCCGAATGGGTTGACGGTTATTGGCCGTGCTACCACACTCGGCAATGTAAAACTTACAGTAGGAGATAATACTTCTTCTCTGTATAAAGGAATGGATATTACGGGTAGTGGAGGTAGTCTTTGGCCAGCCATTGATGCACATGGCAAAAACGGTTCACCGGCAATAACAATTGACGGATATATCAAGGTTAATCCGGCAAATGATAACCGAAGCGCTTACCAGTTACAAACTCAACGAAGCAGTCCGGGAGCCGATGGGTTTCTGAGTGACACGTATACTCCGGGTCCGGGTTCACCAGATGGAACTGTTTACATTCTTATAAATAATGCGCTTTGCAATGACGATCCAAATGTGCTCATCTATTATTCTTTTGTTGGTTATTACGAGAATAATAAAAATTACCAGAGTTATCTGAGTTATAATTCCGGATTGGGAAGATGGTATGTGATTTATAAGTACGATGTATATGCTGGATTTGTTAGCAACAACTTTGCTCCCAATCTGAATATTTTAATTATAAAACAATAAGAGTATGAAAAAACTATTTCTATTATTGATCTTAAGTGGTTTGTTTTTAGTCAAAGGATTCGGGCAAAGCGTAGGGATCGGAACCAATATTCCTGATAACAGTGCTATCCTGGATGTGAAATCAGGTACTAAAGGAATGCTGATTCCGCGAACCAATCCTGCCGGCCGAAATGCTATTTCAAATCCTGCAAAAGGCCTGTTGGTATATGATACTACAGATAATTTTTTGTGGTATTATAATGGGGCTGGATGGAATACTGTCGGAAGCGGTTTTCAATTACCCTTTGCAGCTAATACTTCAATCAATACTGGCAATGCCGTGTTTTCGATTATCAACAATGGAAGTACAACACCAGTATATGCTGAAAATACAAATCCGGGCGCGATCGGAGTACAGTCGTTTGGAGGATTGCGGGGAGTGGATGCCTTCTCCTGGAATGGAACTGGCTCCCGGTCAAGTATAGGTGTTTTTGGTTCGTATTATGGTGGACCATTCGGGGCTCCAACGGTGGGAGGAGTGGGCGTAATGGGTATTGGGCTGGGTGGGGGGTTTCCCTCGCTTACTCTTAATAATAAACATTTTGGAATGTATGCGCAGGCCAGTGACTACGGTATATATGCAAAAGCTCCTTTTAATACTGGTGTTGCTGCTTTATTTTTTGGGCAAACCTGGATGCAGGGCAGCCAACACTATTCTCATTTTAATTTTGGGGTTAATGAAGATACGTATATCCGTGCAGGTAAGGATAATTCGCTGATTGTAATTGGCGATGGGACGGGACAGCGCGTGGCCATTGGTTCAACTACGGTAGCATCGGGGTTCTCCTTATCTGTTTCCGGGAAGGTAATTACGGAAGAGGTACAAATACAATTAAAAACGGCCTGGCCCGATTATGTATTTAGCAATCATTACCGGCTAACAACCCTTGAGGAACTTGAGTGCTTCATTTCACAACACCGGCATTTACCCAATATTCCTACAGCAGCAGAAATAGAAAAAGATGGATTGCAGGTAGGTGATCTACAAAAAAGAATGATGGAAAAGATTGAAGAGTTAACGCTTTACCTAATCGGTTTAAAAAAAGAGAACGAACAATTAAAGAACCGTGTAGAGCAATTAGAAAAAAACAATTAGTTGACACTTCAATCGTGGAAAATGAACAAATTTATATTTGGCATACTGCTCTCAATTGCTTTTCCAGAACTGATACACGCACAAATGAGTGTTCCGGGGGATCTTTCCTTGCAATTATCCGGTACAAAAAAATTTGACGAGCAGCAGCAAACGATTAATTCATATTATTCAAAACTGTTGAAGCGGGCTGGTTCAGATACGATCGCAGCGAAAATGATTAATCGCCAATTAAAATACTGGAACCGGTATTTTTGGTTCGCAGAAAGACATTTGAATACAAATGGCGAAGTTGAAAACGTGACAAAAAAATATGATGAGGTACTTTCGTCTGGCATTCCTTCAAATTCAATTGCACGAAATTCATTTTATGGAGACTGGCAACCCTATGGTCCTAATTTTATAGATGATGGTTGCGGCCGTGTTGATCGAATTGCTTTTCATCCTAGGAATCCAAATTTATTTTATGCGGGTACCCCTGCGGGTGGTTTATGGCGTACTACAAATAATGGTGCTACATGGGAAGCATTAAACCATTATAACCCTTCATTGGGAGTATCCGGAATCGTAGTGGATTATTCAAACCCAAACCGCCTATTTATTTTAAGTGGCGATGGCGATAGTTATCTGCCCCTAGGTCTTGTAAATAATTTTGGTTATATCAGGTACAGTACTGGTATTTACCGGTCGGATGATGCTGGCGCCACCTGGTATAAAACGGCACCATTGCCAGGTACTTCAACAGTTGTAACCACTAGCTCGAATTACACCGGGTATACGTTAAAACAACACCCAACAATTCCTGATATTCTTTATGCGGCTACATCTGCAGGTTTATTCAGAACCCAGGACGGAGGGCTAAGTTGGACAATCGTAAATATCTTTGTGGGCCAAAATATAATTCCCGGAACTACTATTTGGGATATTGAATTCAAGCCAGGCGATCCCAATACTATTTACATTTCTTTTAATTATGGCAACGGCTTTGCACTTTCAACAGATGGGGGAGCTAATTTTAATTATTCAAATTCCGGATTAACCAGTGTTACCGGGTATTCCCGTATCGAATTGACTGTTTCTCCTGCAGCTCCGAATAATGTA
>JBJXDV010000521.1:0-27790 GCA_046153465.1 Chitinophagaceae bacterium | reverse complement strand
CGTTAATTTTTTCGCATTTCATGCCAAGTGCCCGTCTTACCAAAAATTACGTGAATAGATTGTTTACTTCTTTTGGAACGGATGGGCCCATACGAAATTTATATTATAGTTATCTGAGTCAACGATTCTTCCATAAACTAATAAAAATTTGGTTTTTTCATTTGTTAATAGCAGTCATACGGCTTATTAAGTACTTAGTAATACCTCCAAAAAAGTATGGCCGATTTATTTACTTTAATTGGAGTATAGCTTACATAAAAGCTCTTTTTCATATTGCTCCAAAATATAAAAGTTTTAAAGTGAGGATTGACTCATTAAAAAAAGCTGTAAGTGCTACTGAAACCTTAAAAGGAAAAATTCATCTTGATGCATCTCAACGATCAAAAAGTTTAATGCCCTTATATTGATGAGCAAGTATTATATAAGTTCACTCAATGGCCTTTCTGGTATTTCCAAATATTCCAGTGATTTCTTCCGCTTGGTACTCAAGGAAAAAGGGTATATACCGGTAAATAGTGACCAATCGTTGAGTACAATACTTTCACAAGTTGGATCAAGAGATCGGGTTCATATTGAATTGGGCATTTTCCAGAAAAATGAGATCAATTTATTATTCTCAATGCTTAAAGCAAATTATAAGAATGTTTCTGTTACCTTACATGATGCCCCGCTGATTAAATATCCTTTTTATGAATTTAAAAGTCCTTTCCTGAATAATCTTGCTAAGCTATATGATCACTACGGTTCCAGGTTTGGTTCAGCAAAACCATATATTCATAAAATAAAATCTATTTATGTATTATCTCACAAAGGCCTTGAGGCTGTGCGTTCAAAATACAACGCTCACAATGTATATTACCTCCCGCATGTTGTAGATGTTAATGAGATCGAACGATCAACTGCATCAAATAATAATTTTATCTATTTTGGATTCATCGGACCTAATAAGGGAATTGAATATTCGCTACAGTTGCATCAGAAATTATTGCGCTATTATCCGGATATACAATTTTATATCGTCGGAAAACCGATTGGCAGGCAAGTGATATTTTATGATTACTTACGTAGCACTTATAAAGAAAATGTACATTACCTTGGTTACATAGAAGAAGAACTATTAAAGGATGTATTCAAAAAAGCAATGTTTGCCATGCAATTATTTAAAAATTACAAATTCTTCTGGCCATTTAGTGGCAGTATCTTGTATTCTTTGAAAAAAGGGAAGATAGTATTAACAACCAAAGAAAATTCTATTCCGGAAATTATTGAGGACGGTAAGAATGGGTATTTCCTTACTGGAACTATTAAGGAGGATTTACAAAAACTTCGTAATTATATTTCCAGCAAAGAATTATTAGAGAAAGTGAAAACAGGAGCTGTTGATTACCTTATGACAAATCATTCACCTGAATTGGTCAGGCAAAAATTTATTGATTAAGAGAATGCTTTTTTCAATTCTTATAGCAAATTATAATAATTCTGATTTTATTGGAACCGCCTTAGAAAGTGTGCTTGCGCAAACCTATACTCATTGGGAAGTAATTATTGTAGATGATGGATCTACCGACAGTTTCAGAGAAAAAATAAAACCCTATTTATCTGAAATGCGGATAAAAGTGTATTATAATATTAAAAATTATGGGTGCGGATTTACAAAGCGGCGATGTGCAGAAAATGCTACAGGTGAACTGATGGCTTTCCTTGATCCGGATGACGCACTACATCCTGATGCTATGGCTATTTTGGCAACAGCTCATATGCACCATCCTGAATGCAGCCTGATTCACTCAACTCATTATATTTGCGCCGATGACCTGCGGGTTTTGAGAGTTGCCGACTACCCCAGGGCGTTATCCTACCAAATACCTTATTTATTATTAAATGATGGACGCATTCACCATTTTGCCGTTTTCAAAAAGGAATGTTATGTAAAAACGGAAGGGATCGAAGCTGCTAATAAAAAAGCAGTGGATCAGGATCTCTATTATAAATTGGAAGAAACCGGTGCAATCCTTTTTATTGATCAACCGTTATATTATTATCGTATTCATTCGGGTAGTATTTCAAATAATGGAATGGAGGCCGAAACTACCATTTGGCATTTTTCGATTGTAGCAAAAGCTTGTAAGCGACGAATGAAGGCGATTGATCAAAATAGTAAAGAGGGTAGTTTAAAAAGAAAATACCGCGTACATTATTATAAGACGAAAATATTTCTCCATTTTAGAAAAAAGGAGTGGTTTTTTTTTATTGGCAATTTAATACAGTATCCTTTTATTGGCGGATGGCCTAACCTGGTTCAGTATTTTCGAAAATTGCCGAGAGAAGGGATGTCACTTATTCGGAAATCATTTGTAGATACATATTCTATTAAAGGGAAAGCAGGATGATATTGCTGTACTTAGTTCTATCAATTCTTATCTATTTCTTTTTATAAACTCTTACATAATCTATTGTAAATTGATCGGGTAAGTTTTTTAAGTTTACCGGACCTGCAACTTGTTTATTTATTTCGAGACTCAAAACAATAAATTCCGGAACTTTGGATATATATGTTTCACCGCTGTAGGTGACCTTTCCATCTACAAATGTTGAATAGGAAGTTGGGGTCCATTCTAATCCGAATGTATGAAAGCCATCTGTTGTTTTTTGCAAAGGTCCCAGAACGGGGCCGGCTTTTTGGTGGGTTTTGCTATAACCTCCCCAATGAATAGAATGACTAACTGTATCCCGCCGTTCATGTTGAAAGTATTCGAATATATCAATCTCTGCTCCATTTTTTTCAGGAACCCCATTTTCTGTATTTCGAGAAGATTGCAACCAAAAGCCCGGCCATATTCCATTTGTACTGGTTAATTTGGCTCTGCATTCAAAATAGCCGTAAGTTGTTTCGAAATTTCGCTCAGTATCGATTATGCCAGTTAGTAAGGAGTCCTCTGATTGACTTGCTTTAATTATCAAATGCCCTTTGCCATCAAGGAATATTGCAGAGCTGACATTAAATGCATCTCCTCTTTTACCCAAACCCCGGTAGTTCCATTGCTTCCTATCTAACGTATTGCCATTAAATTCATCCGACCAATGTAAAAGATATCCTTTTACGGGTAAGGATGGCTGTACTATTTTGCAATTCGAATGAGCCAAAATAACAGGAGGCAACAAAAAAAACAGTAAGGGAATAAATTTCATTCTTTAAAGAGGTATTACTGGGAACGTATAAAAATCTATTATACATTTTAATAATAAGAGTATATTCTGTTATCATATTATTATCAAATGAAAAATAATTGGTGAAATTGATGCAACCTCAGTTTTATTGACGGATGCAGCGCTAATTTTGCAAAGAAATTTATTGAACCTGTATTTCTTATGTTACTAACCCAGTTTTTTGTACTATCCGTTTCTTTCCTGTTTTGTTTTTATTCGATTCGTAAAACTATTTATCTCTCACATAAAAAACATCTTTTCGATGAACCTTCGGAAGATAGAAAAATTCATATACATCGAACCCCCAACCTTGGTGGAGCCGCATTGTTTGCCGCTGCTTTTTTTACAACAGCGTTATTTATTTCAGGACACCCAATCAATAACCTGAATTTTATTTTTTGTGCGGCGGTTATAATTTTTCTTATCGGTCTTACAGATGATCTGGTGGGAATGAATCCTTCAAAAAAACTTTTTGGCCAATTAGCAGCCGTAATGATATTGACGATACCCGGCGAAATAAGAATTACTAATTTTTATGGATTCCTGGGATTGCAGGAAATGAATTCGATGGTAAGTATTATTATTTCTATTTTATTTTGTTTATTACTAATAAATGCAATCAACTTGATAGATGGAATTAATTTTTTGGCAGGAAGTATTTCATTATTTTCAATACTTGCTTTTTCATTTATCTTTTGGAAAACGAATCAGTTTGGTTTAATGATTATTTCTCTTTCAGTTACTGGAAGTCTGGTTAGTTTTCTCATTTTTAATCGAACACCAGCCCGAATATTCCTCGGAGATTCAGGATCGCTTTTCTTAGGGTTTATTATTGCTTTTTTTTCTATTCAATTTTTACAACCGAACACTCATTCTGCAGTTCAGGTTTTTACTGTACTTACTCCAAATTCTTCGCCGGCTTTTTTAGTAGCAATGCTGATCGTTCCCATTTTTGATACCCTGCGTGTTTTCTATCTACGGGTAATACAAAAGAAATCACCTTTCTCAGCCGATCGCAATCATATTCATCACCTGCTTATAGATCTTAATTTATCTCATTTACAGGCAACTGTTATTTTATTGGCAATTACTTTTTTTTGTATGATAATGGTTTTGCTGATGCATTCTCTTCGAATGGAGATTCTTTTTCTTGTTTTGACTGCTTTCGTAGTATCGCTTTATAAATTATTAATGCTGTATATAAGAAAAATTAATATTGGCAGATACAATAAACGCAGTTCTATCAGAAAAAATTCCTCTCCTTTCCCACCTAAGGGAGTGAATACAAAACTGGTGATCGTATCGGGAAATAAATCAATCTATCCGGGAAATAGAAAACAAATAGAAGTGGTTACTGAGTGATACTGCTTTTATAATTCGTTTAGTAAGTTATAAATTGACAACTAAAGATTACTATTAATGATTTTTATGGCATTACTGGTTGTATAAAATGTTTTATAACCCCTTTACTATTTGAAGATTTTTTTATTGAATTAGACACTTGAAAGCTTTCCCTTACGGAAGATCTTTTTCTTGATAATTTCTTTATTAAAATGTAGAAAGTGAAACAAATGAAAATATTTATTGAAAGAATATTTATATAGATAAAAGAAGAGTTGATAGATCGAATAGTCCAATTCAATAAGTTTATTGAGAAAATTTCTTATAGTTGTCCAATGATTATGAATAAACTCCTTTTTAGGTAAATCCCGAACCGAAAAGGGTAAAAACTGTTTCCATTTTTCACTAACCTGCATGGCATTTTTCATCCATACGTGTTTAAAACTACCTTCCGAGTAATGGTGAATATCAATATCAAATACTACTCCGATTTTAAACCCCGCTCTTGCTACTTGTAACGAATAGTCGATATCGTAACCATGAAAGCCGGGAAAGGTGATACTATCGAATTTACACTGTTCGTATACAGATCTGCGTGTACATATCCATACACCATCTATGCAGGCAACTGGTTTTAAAGTCGATGAATCGTCCGGATAACCTGTACGTAATACTTTTTCAGGTGGTTTGGATTGATATTTAAAATGCTGTACTATGGATACTTCACTTGGATGAGTAAAAGATGCCCAGGAAGAAGGAACCAGGCTTTTTGTATCTCCACCTGCTATTCCGATAAGTCCATAGGCCTCATTCTTAAAATGATTAATTAATATATTTCCCCAATTGTATGTATGGATAGAAATATCCTCGTGCATAAAACAAAAAATATCATACGTTGCTTTTACAGCACCTGTGTTGTACGCTTCACAGATTCCTATCAACCCTTTTTTATTTTCGATGGCAATTATTTCAAAGGGAACATTTATTGTATCTGCAATATTTTCTGAAACAGTTGCCAAAACCTCTTCACTCTGAGAACTAATTATAATTGAAATCATTTTAATTTGGGCGTTGTTTAGCTATTAGGTTTTCTATAGTTTTAATAATTCCTTTTGTGGCGGTTATTACATGGTGACGGTCGTGTACTTTTTTGCGGCAACAAGTACCCATTTGGTTACGTATATCACTATTGATAACTAATTGGTGAATACGTTCGGCCATCTGATAAAGATTTACATACGGCACCTGTATCCGCAGTCATTTTCAACAAACTCTACAGTTCCTCCGGCGTTTTCAAAACATATTGTTGGAACTCCGAACGAGGCCGCTTCTAATACAACCAATGGATAGGGATCTTCTCTTGATAATAATAAATGAATGTCATAAGCCGCAATGCATTCAATGCTACCTCCTCCATGTGGAATAAGAGCTACCTGATTGGCATAACCGAGTTGGTTTAAATCGTACATTTCATAAAAAGTGGAATTGCCGACGCTTTTATATCCTTTCCAAATAAAAAATACATTACTGCCGGGATGTAAAGAAAAATACATAGCAATAAGTGGAAAAAACAGATCAAGCCCTTTTCGCCATTCTCCCGAAGAAGCAACACCAATTACAATAGCATTTTCCGGAATAGCATTCGATGCTTTAAAAGAACGAATGGCAGCGCTGTAGCTGGTTTTTTCTCTACTCGTAATTTCCAACGAAGAATAATGAACTTCTATCTTTTCTGCCGGAACTCCATGAGTCTTTATCAAATTATTTTTTACAGCAGTTGAACCGGCAAGGAAAAGATGAGTGTTTTTTAAGGTAAACTTAAGTACTGATTGGTTTGTAACTATATTGATTGTATAGTTCATTTCATGTACATAGCAAATAAATATTGGGTTGAATAGTGCCAGCTTTTTATGAATATGCCCATTTGATATGGTATTTAGAAAAACGAGAGGTATTTTTTTTAGCTTAAAAAGTATATAAGGTCCTCTTATATATAACGACAAGCGGTAAAATAATGAAATAATTTTTCTTAAAAAACTTGGTAAATAAGCTGGCTGTTTTTTTCGCCATACATAGGTTTCGCCTAATAATTTAAATTCAGAAGTTAAAGGACCATCTTCCATAATAAGAATATAGAACGGTATCGCCGATTGTTTCCTGAATTCTTTGATAATTCCAAGAAGAATCAGTGGTGCACCGCTTCTGCTGGCTTCATGACTTACAAACAGAATGCCTGGTTCTCTTCCTTTCATAATTTTATCTGCTTTGTAATCCCAATACAGGTTTTGTTTGAAATAATTAGAATCGTAAAATTAAACCTGGAATAAAGATACCTGCTGTGTCATTGAAAAAATAGCTTCTGTTTTTACAACACCAGCGTTTACGTGAGATTCGAAGTTATCCATTACTGTTAGTTTTGTACTGGAGAGCCATGTGTCAAGAATCTTTCCCATACTGAGGAAAACTACTTCTACTTCAAATTGAGCATCTCTCACCGGAAATTCGGTAGTGAATTGAATTTGATAGTGGCCTGGTACTACAGAAAAACTGGCCGTATTATCTAAACTGGAAGCATGAAGTATAATGAGGTGTTCATATTTAATCATAAGCCTTGCTTCGCAATTTTTTAGAGGCTCCTTAACAGTAAATTCAAAAGTAAATGAACAGAGGTCCCGTGAATAGCAGGAATGGGGGCTGGATACATGATCACCTTCCAACCTCCATTCAGTATAGTAAGCTGGTAAATGCAAAGGAAATTCTCCTCGCTTTCCTGCAGAAGAATCCATTTCGTGCATTTGATAAATATTCAACGCATCGGTTACATTTCCAATAAATTTTTGCGTTCCATGTTCTAACAAAATAGCTTTATTGCACAATGATTTTACAGCGGGCATACTGTGGCTTACAAATAAAATGGTTCTTCCATTTATTGAAACATCTTTCATTTTACCCAGGCACTTCTGTTGAAACTCGTAATCACCTACAGCTAATACTTCATCAACAATAAGAATTTCAGGTTCAAGATGCGCGGCGATTGCAAACCCCAAGCGTACATACATGCCCGAACTATATCTTTTTACCGGGGTATCAATAAACTTTTCTATTTCAGAGAAAGCCACTATTTCATCAAACTTATTTTTAATTTCCTGTTTGCTCATTCCCAGAATAGCTCCATTAAGAAAAATATTTTCTCTTCCCGATAAATCAGGGTGGAACCCGGTGCCTACTTCGAGTAAGGAGGCAATACGGCCTTTTATGCGAATTATACCGGTGGAAGGTTTAGTAATTTTTGAAAGAATTTTTAAAAGAGTCGATTTACCCGCGCCATTTTTTCCAATGATACCAAAGACATCGCCCCGATTAACAGAAAAATTTATATCTTTTAACGACCATACATATTCCCCACTGTTTTTTTGGGAGTGACCATTTAGTTGTGTCTTTTGTTTTTCTAAATTTTCTTTTCCTGCTGTTGATTTCCACCATGAAGCAATATCCTGTGTTAATGTTCCACTACCAAAACTTCCCAGCCTGTACTTTTTTGAAAGGCCTTCAACCTCAATCATTTTTTCAGCCATATCAATTCAATTTTACCCGCTTAGGCACAGGTATCTTTTAAGGATCTCCTCAAAGAAATTTGAGATTGTAAAAATAGGTTTGCAATATTAACTAAATGTAAAATCGGGGCTTTTAAAAAAATAATTCAGTCAAATGGAATTTCTTTGCATTCGCGTTATGAAACAAATGAATTTTTTGAGTTAAAACAGGTGCTTTATTACTAATTACTATGATTGAATTGGTAAATAGTATTGGTTTTTTTAGTAAACAGGATGTCCTGCCATTTTTAATATTTCAATAATATGATTCCTGTTACAAAACCTTATCTACCCAATATAGATGAATACCAGGTGTACCTAAAGCAGATTTGGGATAGAAACTGGCTTACCAATAATGGCCCTTTGGTCAATGAATTAGAACTTCGTTTAAAAGATTATTTAAAGATAGATCATCTTCTCTATCTGAATAATGGAACAATTGCATTACAAATAGCCATTAAAGCAATGAATCTTTCAGGAGAAATTATCACTACTCCTTTTAGTTATGTTGCCACAACTTCTTCTATTGTATGGGAAGGATGTCAGCCAGTGTTTACGGACATTGATCCCGACACATTAAATATTGATCCTGCTAAAATTGAACAGGCTATAACATCAAAAACAACTGCTATTATTGCAACGCATACTTATGGAAATCCCTGTAACATTGAAGCAATTCAATCGATAGCAAACAATCATGGATTAAAAGTGATTTATGATGCGGCTCATGGTTTTGGTACGGAATATAAAGGAAAAAGTATTTTTTCTTACGGCGATATCAGCACAGCCAGCTTTCATGCTACTAAATTATTTCATACAATTGAAGGTGGGGCCGTTATTACAAGTGATCCTTTATTGTTAAAGCGCATGGCCTATATGCGCAATTTTGGACATAATGGGCCCGAAGATTTTGCAGAAATAGGTATCAATGGTAAAAACTCCGAATTTCATGCGGCAATGGGGCTTGTTAATCTACCTCATGTTGAATCAATAATTTCAAACAGGCAACGTTTGATTGACCGGTATAGAAACTTGCTTGTTTATATGAAAGCAAGAACCATTAAAATTTCAAAGGATACAAAATATAATTTTGCCTATTTTCCAATAGTATTTGAATCAGAACCGGCTTTATTAAAAGCTGTGGAGCTTTTGAATGCTCATTGGATATTTCCAAGGCGATACTTTCATCCGTCACTTAATAAACTACGATATGTTTGCCAAAAGAAGTTAACCGTTTGTGATGATCTTAGCTTAAAAGTTTTATGTTTACCATTGTATGATACATTAACCGAAGAAGAAGTTGATTTCACTTGCCGACTTATTTTACGTGCACAAAACAATTGATGATTTAAAAACCGAAATGGGCAGGAGATGTTATCAATTTCTTTAATTTAGAAAAAATAAAAATTTAAGTATGCTGATTGTAGGAGCAGGCGGTTTGGCTGCGCAAATGTTTCAGGAAATAGAAATGTCGAAAACACAGGATGTAGTATTTTGGAGTGAAACACCCACCCAATTTAAGTTTATAGAAGATAAGTATTCGATTATTAAGACAGATGAAGAAGTAATTGACTATTTTAATTCGGTTTCTAAATCATTTATTTTATGTGTGGGAGATACAGGCGTTAGAAAGAAAATAGCACAGCGGTTCAGATTATTGGGCGGTAAACTAAGTACCTATATTTCGCCTTATACGGTTATTAGCCCCTATATTAATGAAATTGGAACGGGAGCGATGATTTTGAAAGATGTTGAAATGGAACCTGGCGTTACTATTGGGGCGGAGTGTTTGCTTAACCGGAAGTCTTATTACGGACATGGTTGTACTATTTCCGCTCATTGTGAAGTTGGCCCGCTTGCCCTTGTATCTGCAGATGCAGTAATTGGTGAAAATTCACTGATTGGTATGGGCTCCTATGTTTTACCCAAAATAAGAGTGGGAAAAAATGTTATTATTTCTGCGGGTTCGGTGGTTACAAAGATGTTACCCGATAATGCTGTGGTTTCGGGCGTTCCTGCCGAAATACGTTTTTTCAGAAAAGAAAAAGTATAATGTTCTATGTATATTAATACAGTAAGAAATTTCTGCAGTCTAAAAATATGATTATGGTGTTGAGTGTTTGCATGATTACGTATAACCAGGAAAATTTTATTACTCAGGCAATCGAATCGGTACTCATGCAGCGCTGTGATTTCGATTTTGAATTAATTATCGGTGAAGATAACAGTACCGATACGACAAGGAAAATTTGTGAATTATATCAGGAAAAATATCCTGCTATAATAAAACTGCTTCCCGCTTCGGAAAATATGGGAATGTTAAAAAACTTTCTTCGGTCCTATAAAGCCTGCAACGGAAAGTATATCGCTTTTTTAGAAGGGGATGATTACTGGACAGATGCTGCTAAACTACAGAAGCAGGTTAATTTTCTTACTCAGAATAATGAGTACAGTATCTGTTTTCATAATGTTATCATGAAATTTCAGCGGGCAAATGAAAATGCGGAAAAACCATTTCATGCTAATTTGACTAAATATAGTTTTGAGACAGAAGATCTGTTAAAGCAGTGGTTTATTCCTTCTGCTTCCGTAGTATTTGTTAACTATCCGGATTTTGTTTTTCCGGATTGGTTTGTTAACTGTAAGAGCGGAGATATTCCTTTTTTATTATTGATGTCGCTTCGTGGAAAAATAAACTATATCAACGAAATAATGAGCGTTTACCGAATTCATGATAGTGGAATCTCCTCAACACATCGTGGATACGATAAGATTATTGCAATGATTTTCATTTATGAAAATTTCAATAGTTATACAAACTATAAGTTTCATCAGAGAATTCGGGAGGCAATTATTTACGAAATCGAATATCATTTACCCCAAACCAAGCCAGTTAATAAAGAAGTAGTAGTACCTATAAAAGGGAGTCTTCGTTTATTTGAATTTGCTAATAAAATTAAAACCAAAATAAGTGGGAGCCCCTCGTAGCGGCCGGTTTGAGGTACGCAATAGCTTTAATCTCTACTAAAGAGAGATTAAAAAAATATTCATTGTCGATCTTTATCATTTCATTTTTATAGTGTAACTGCATTGTTCTCCGAAGCGGCAGCTAATGTTGCCGTTGCAATTCGTTGCTGTTTTTTTTTCCACACAGAGGTGAGATATAAATAAGTCTTCAGCGATAATAAAATGAATCCGGGTAAGAAAAGAAAATTGAAATAAAGTTGCTTGTGAAGAATATAAAAGCCATCCCTGAAAAACTGGAAAGGTAATAATCCACAAACCATAATATAGTAGGCACCCCAAAACCGATGGCGGGTACTCAGGCTTTTTAGAAAATTTAGCATGAAACCTGTTAAAAACATAAAAAAGAATGAACCTATATATCCAAAGTTTATCACAAAAGTGCTCCATACACTATCGGCACCTAACGGATTTTGATAATTGTTTACCATTGAACCAGTAGAAACGATATATGGTTTGAAACTAAAAAATGTGTTTGGAATTAAATTCAGAAAAGAAGTAAAAAAGTTAGAAGGAAAATTGAAAGCTGGCAAATCGTTAAAGATAAGATAGGTACTGGTACTGAACCAGGTGAAAGCAGGCTCTGCAAAAAAAGAGTAAAGTGATTTTTCAAAATTAAGTGAGGACCCCATCCGCCATAATCCAAAAGAACTGCCAATTAAAAATCCTAAGAATGAAAATATGGCTACCTGGCGAAACTTCCATTTTTTTGGGGAGAAGGAAGTTTTATATATAAGTAGTACAACGAAAGTTTGAAATACATACATTCTACCCCCCATCGATAATAAAAAAAAGCAAGTAATAACGGTACCCACTATTAATACTCTTGAAACTTTTTGCGCACTGATTAATTGATAAACAAGAAAAAAGTTAAACAAAACTAACAGGGTAGAAATTTTCCCACGGGCCCCTTCATCGTACGAACCATATCCTCCAAAAAGTGATTGACGCCCTATATAAGCAAACAAAACAAGAACACCCATTAATAGAATTGCAAAATAAGAAACAGCATCACTGGTGGGTGTAGCTGGAAAAAGTTCCACTGTTTTACTTCGGCCACCAAAAACAGAAAATGCCAAATGACCAAGGTAAAAAGCCGGTAACCAGGAAAGAGTTATCCAGAGATATGTTTGCAGTTTTTCAGGTGGAATTAATTTAAAAAACCCCTGGTAAAGATCTATGCCTGGTAATCCTTCAAAAACCTCACTTACCCCTATTATATAGGGCGTAAAAAGGTAAAATAAATACCCAAACAAGAATAAAAGTTTATGATCTAAAAGATAACTTCTCCTCATAATGAAAACATCAAAGAAAAAGTTTTTTCCCCAGACCTGCTTTAATTAATATAAGCTTAATACAATAATAATATTTATTCACTATAATAAATTCATTTTTGCGATTCGAAAAAAATTAATCCAACCTATTTATAAAGCCATTAAAATACTGATAATCGGATTTATCAACATTCGACAAACAACACCTAATGAGGTTATTTATTATGGTTTCTATCAAGAAGGTTAATTCATTTTTCCGTTTTTTATTTTTTTTGATGTTTTTGCTATTATTAGAAAATTCATCCTTTAGTCAGTCGGCAGAAGACCTTAGTACCGTTAGGGTAGAAGAGTTGACGGACGGCCAGGTAAGAAAATTCTTAAATGAAGTAAATCGGTTTGAACTAAATGATTCTCAGATTGAACAGTTTGTTTTGCAGCGGGGAATGAACCAGGTTGAAGTGGTTAAATTAAAACAAAGGATTCAATCGATTCGGAAAACCGGTGGATACACATCACCTAAAAAAATAAGCGGGTCTGCTTCCGCAGAACGAACAGTAGATTCAATAAGTGCACTCGAACAAAAACCACTAGCCGACTATGCAGAAATTTTTTCATCACTAAAATCTCGGAATTTCGGATATGATGTTTTTAATAATTCCCGCATCGTATTTGAGCCTAATCTTTCAATTCCTACTCCCGAAAATTATGTGTTAGCTGCGAGTGATGAACTGGTTATTGATGTATCCGGTAATTCGGAAGCTACTTATCGTTTGAAAATATCACCCGAGGGAGTTATTAAAATTCCAATTGCCGGTCCAATTAATCTAAATGGCCTGACTATTGAACAGGCAAAAAATATAATTCAAAAAAAATTAGCCAACACAATTTATTCTTCAATTAAATCGGGTCGAACAAGGGTTGCGGTTACACTTGGTTCTATCCGTAGTATTAAAGTTACGGTTATTGGAGAGGCCGTTATGCCGGGCACCTATACATTACCTTCTCTTGCTTCTGCCTTTCATGCATTGTATGCAGCCGGAGGGCCAAATGGAAATGGTTCTTACAGAAATATACTTGTTATTCGAAATAATAAAACAGTTTCTACGATTGATATTTATGATTATTTGTCAACAGGGAGTAAGAAAAATGATATCCGGTTGATGGATCAGGATATAATTAAAATTAACACCTATTCGGTTCGTATTGAATTAAAAGGTGAAGTTAAAAGACCGGGTTTGTACGATGTTAGCAACAAGGAAACCTTGGCAGATATTCTTGAATTCGCTGGTGGATTTACTGATAATGCTTATTCTTCAAGAATACAAGTTTTTAAAAATACCCAAAAGGAAAGAAAGGTTACAACGATCTCTGAAGAAGAAATGAAAACACTAATACCCGGGAAAGGCGATTCGTATATTATCGGGAAAATACTAAATAGATTTATTAATAGAATAAGTATTGGAGGCGCTATCTACCGCCCTGGTGAATACGAGCTTAAAGAAGGTATGACGCTGACGAAATTAATTTCCGAAGCGGATGGAGTACGTGAAGATGCATTTTTATCAAGAGGAATTATTCATCGTCTCAAAGAGGATTTGAATCCAGAAATTATTTCATTTGACCTTGAGAAAATAAATGGAGGTCAAATAGCGGATATTTCTCTGCGTAAGGAAGATCGGATTGTAGTATATTCTAAGTTTGATCTTAAAGAAGGATATTATGTAATGATCAATGGCGAAGTTTCGGCCCCGGGTATTTTTTTGTATGAGGATGGAATGCGGGTGCAGGATCTTGTGTTAATGGCAGGAGGACTGAAGGAATCATCTTCATTAAAACGTATTGAAATTTCGAGGAGGATAAAAGACAGTTCAACAGTAAAGACTGCCGAATCAAAAACTGCTATAATATTACAACAGGAAATAAGCTCTGACTTAAAAGATACTTCAACGTTCTCCCAACTGCAGTTATTGCCATTTGATGAAGTGGTAGTACGAACGGCGCCTGGTTACTATGTTCAAAAAAATGTTGTTATTGAAGGAGAAGTAAATTATACCGGAAAGTATTCACTTGAAGCAAAAAATGATCGTATCTCAGATTTAATAAAGCGCTCTGGTGGAATTACACCTGAAGCCTATCTTAAAGGAGCTGTATTGGTTCGTACAAGAAACTTTTCAAAAACAGAACAAACTAATTATGAACTTGGCTTAAAAAATCTTGTCAAAGAAAATTTGAATGCGGGCACTCCGATCGATATATTAAAAGTTCAGGTACAGGATATCATTCAGAAAAAATCTGATTTTGTCGGTATCGATCTTCAAAAGATTTTAGAAAACCCTCAGTCTGAGTTTGATCTTTTTTTGAACGATGGGGATACCTTAAGAATTCCGAAATTATTTCAAACGGTGAGGGTAAATGGCGAAGTATTGTATCCAACACTTGTTCCTTTTTCAAATAGAATGAAGTTCAAAAGTTATATTTTAAGTGCAGGTGGATTTAGTGAACGTTCATCTAAAAAGAAATCTTATGTAATTTATCCAAACGGATCTGTAGCCGGAACCAAACATTTCCTTTTCTTTAAAAATTATCCATCGCTCAGCCCAGGTTCCGAAATTTATGTTCCTCTTAAACGGGAGAAAGAGCGTTTACGAACTGGTGAAGTAATTACGATTGGCGCAACAGTAGTTTCCATGCTTGCAATACTTGTTTCTTTAATAAAATGACATCAACTACCAGCAATACAAATCAGGGTTTCGAATCAAGTGGGCTATCACCCAAATTGATCATTCTTCAAATACGAAGTGCCTGGCGCTTTCTACTATCAAAATGGCTTATCATTTTTGGCATTGCTATTGTGGCCGGTGCGATTGGGGCCATAATAGCTTCCTACAAGAAAACAACGATTAAGGCAGAAGTTACTTTTGCTGTTGATGAAGGAAATAACCGGCAAGACCATAGTACTTTTTCTTTATTCAGTGAACAATTAGGTTTGGCGCCAATCGATGGAGGAATAGTGTTTACGAATGCTGGTAACATTGTAGAATTATTGAAATCAAGGTTGTTGATAGAAAAAACATTAAGAAGTTTTACAGAAATTAATAAGAAAAAAATTCTTTTTGCTGATTTCTTTTTGGATTCGCTTGATTTCAGACCTCAATGGGTTGGGAATAACCAATCGACCAAACTAAACTTTACTTCCGGTAAAAAGACTGATCGTGAACTGCTTTTCGAAAATGGAGTGATAGCAAATATGTACAAGTTATTGGTATCAAAGATGATTCTTGTAGCACAAAAATCAAAAGGTACCAGTATTGTTTCTGTTAGTTGTACAACAGAGAATGAATTGTTTTCAAAATATTTTCTGGAAGCGTTAATTAATGAAGTAATTCGGTTTTATATTGATTCGAAAACCGCCCGAGCCCGGCAAAATCTTACAATTATTGAGAAAAGAACAGACTCTGTTAAAAATGCGTATGTGGGTGCTGCTTATGGCCGTGCACAATTTGCGGATGCAGATATCAATTTAGTGCGCGAATCATTTTCTGTTCCAGGTGAAAAGAAGCAGACGGATGTACAGATTTTGCGCGCAGCTTATATTGATTTATCAAGGAATTTAGAATCTGCTAAAACATCTTTAATGAATGAGACACCCCAAATTCAAATTATCGATACGCCTATCTTACCGCTCGACCGAATAAGACCTTCTCTTTGGAAACAATTTATCTTATTTTCTATTATAGGATTTTTTATAACGGTGTTTGTTCTATTGCTGAACAGGGCATACCAATACCTGGTTTATGAGGAGGAAACTGGTATAGATGAGTATGCCAGTGAGGAAATTGTTCAATAAAAAAAGTCAATTAATAATAGTTGAAAAATGTTCCAGGAATTACCTGAATTAAATATTGGTGAATCGTTAAAAAAATTTAATCCGCGAATTGCCGCTTCAGAAGATGTGCAGCATTTGCTTAACCGAACGCTATTAGGTATTTCGGTGAATGACTTACATCGTATAAAGGGTAAAAGTAAGGAGGAGATTGTAAAACTTCTTCTTAAAAAGAAATATACTGTGGATTCGGCACCGCTTAAAGATTATAGTACTATCCAGGAAGGGTATGCAGATTCACGGGTAAATTATGGGGAGACCTGGGTTGGTGATTCGAATTTTGATAGTAGTATAAATAAAAAAAGACACTTATCGCTTAAAAACTGGATCACCGGAGAATTGTATGGACAAGAAGAATTGTCTCTTCGTCCGAAGATGTTTCTTTTTTGGATTAATTTTTTCGGCTTGCAAACGAATAGTCATATTCATGCTATAAAAGCATACAATTATTTTGAACTACTCCGTTTTAATTCGATTGAGAATTATAAAGATCTGCTTACTTCACTAATAACTCATCAAACGCTTTCTGCCTATTTTAAAAAAACAAAACCATCTTCAGAGGGTATTCATGAGCATACTGCCGGTAAAATACTTGGACAATTCACCTTTGGATCTTCCTTTAATGATTATGTTAGTAAAGACAGATTCAAAAGATTAGTTAAGTTGCTGAATGAATGGAGCATGATTTGTGATAATATATTCGTTCATTATAAGAACCTTAAGATTGATGAGGGCTTTACAGAAAATTGGTTAAAATATGAAGAAGTATATTTCAATCAGTCTGAAATCAGAGAATATTATCAAAACCTTGATCATTATCTAAACGGAATTCTGAAACACCCGGTGGTGGCACAAAATCTTACGAGAAATCTTTTTAACTATTTCCTTTCAGATAAAATTGATGAAGATGCGGAGGCCATGGTCATTAAACCGGTTAGCGAAACATTTTACGATAGCCGCTATGATATTAAAGGATGGTTGCAGAATTTTTTTTTGAATGATCATTTTTATCAGAAAAAATATTTCGGAAAAGCAAAAAAAACTTCTGAAGATTTTGTTTTTGGCCTTTCTAAGCAGTTTTCAATTTTACCTCCGCTACAAAAAAAATCAATAGACAATTATCCAATCTGGGAATGGATTCGTTCACAAATTTCTTTATGCGGAAATCATGAAATAGCAAATCCTGGAATTAGCGAACCAGAAATCGTGCAATCAATAAGTGAAAGCTTTATTCAGCACGAGCATGACTTATTCTACCTCCGAAGTAAACTTGCCCAACGAATTATTGAACCTGGATTTAATTATGGTAATTACCGGTTTAAAATTAATATAGATGATTTAATTAAAGTAATGGGAGTTAATGGTGATCCATCAAAATTTGTTGATAATTTAATTGATTTTCTTTTTTCTGCGGAAATTTCTGAAGAACAAAAAAAAACTTTAAAAGAAACATTTTTATTTACCGCAAAAGAAGAATCCCAAACCTGGATTAGAAGATGGCGCAAGGGGGTTGAAAAAGGTGATATTGACGAGAGAAAAATTATACATAGTAGAATTCAGGAGTTGCTTTCTACACTTTTGATGATGAAGGAGTACCAGGCTAAGTAACAAGGATAAATCATCCGGTCTGTTAGTAAAAGGACGGTTTTCCGGATTTATTGTTTTAATAGCTTCAACAAATAGTTTTAATAAATAAATTATTTTTTGAATTCTTGAATTCGTACGAACCTACAGAATTGATTTAAATAGTTAAGTATAATTAACTTTTGTATTTTTTTTATGGAAAATAAAAGTAGAATTTATTCCTTTTTTATAGTAGTGGCTCTTTTTTTTTGGAATCCGCTTAGTTATTATTTATTGTATCGAAAAATGCCGGTTTACCCATTGTCAATGGTTAAGCTTGCTTATTGGTTAGTTTTTTTAATAGGATTGTGGTGTATTTACCTTATTAATAAAATCAACATCAATGAAAAAATTAAAAACATATTTTTTGCATCTTCGGTTACCGGTATTTTGTTTGGAATACTGGCACTTGTAAATTTTTTCTTTTCACCACCTGTCAAACAGAAAATTAGTGCAGTAGTTCAAAAGAGTACGGGATTGATTTTTGAACCTGGGGTAAATGCCCATTACAAAACGGTTGAGTTTGATTATATAGCTACTATTAATAAGCTTGGTTTGCGAAATAAAGAAGTTCAAATTGACAAAAAAAATAATTACCGGGTGCTTTGTTTTGGAGATTCGTGGACTTTTGGATGGGGTGTAAAAGATGAGAGTACCTGGCCAAGTAAACTGCAAAAGTATTTTCAGGAAAAAGGATATAAGGAAGTTGAAATAATTAATTGTGGACAGGGCGGACAATACACAACAGTCTATAAAAATTATATGGAAAAAATTATTCCATTACTTAGGCCCGATCTTGTATTAGTAGGAGTATTGCAATTGGATGATCTCGCACAGTTATTTGAAAACAAGCAGTTACTTATTTTAACAAAGCCGGCCCCAGCAATTAAAAAAACTTCATGGTATTCGAAGATAATGGAGAGCTTTTCAGTTTACATGAATAACTCTGTGGGTAATATAGTCGCTCTTTTAAAATCAAAGACGCCCTCCAAAACACTCCAGGTTCAAACAAGTTGGGAAGAAGCTGCGGTAAATAAAATTGCGAGTCTTACGCCGGAAAATAAAATAAAATTTGCAACTTTAAGTGATACGTTCAATCCCTTTTTAAAAGCGGAAATCTGAACCCTGCCTTATTAAACTATTATCTCGACTTTCAGGAAAGGAATATTATTTTTAATAATCCTACTCACAAAGCGACGAAAGATGCGATTGAGTCTATGAAAAATGATATAAAAGGAATGAAGGAGATTTGTAGTAAAAATAAAGCTGAGTTCGTTTTTGTCAATATGCCTACTAATATATTTACTGGTCACAGGGTAATTCGAACCTCTGCAGATATATTGGATAGTTTTTTTTACCATAATAATAATATCGATTCAATTTATCATTCAATTGCCTCCTCTTATAATATACCATATATTGAATGTACCAACCGGTTTAAGAATTTGCAGCCTAAAACAGGATATTTTTATTTGTACGACGGCCATCCAACAATACAGGGATACGAAGAAATTGCATTACATATCGGTGAACAACTACTTGCATTGAATTTATTGAGAGCTAAAAGAAATTAATATCTTTTATTTTTTTGCGTACATCGTAAACTTATTATTAATTACCCTTTCCTGGTTTTTATCTCAAACTATAGTGTTAACATTTGGACTCTTGAAATAGCCCGGCTGTTTTTATTAATATCACATTCAGTTAATGAATCAGTAATGCTGGGTAATACATCTCCTTCTACTTTTGTATTGTTGATATTTCGCTAACCTCAAAATATTTTCTATGAATAGTACATTTATTCTATTTAGAATTTTTCCCATAGTATTACTTTTTATTAACTCCTTCCGGCTTTCAGCTCAATCTCCGTCAGATATATTTATTTCTGAATACATTGAGGGTAGCAGCAATAACAAAGCCATTGAATTATTTAACGGTACAGGCAGCTCAGTGGATCTCTCCTCAGGAAATTATGTATTGCAGTATTATTTTAATGGAAGTAGTAGTACGGTTGGAACAACTCTAACACTTACCGGAATAATTCCAAATAATTCTGTATATATTATTGCACAATCAGCTGCTTCGTTTTTAACGGCAAATGGAGGTACAATTGTTGCAAATTTAACAAATGGTGGTAGTTGGTATAATGGCGATGATGCGATTGTGTTAAGAAAAGGAGGAGCGTCTGGAACAATTATAGACGCCATCGGGCAAATTGGATTTGATCCTGGTACAGAATGGGGGACCGGGTTAACTTCAACTGCTGATAATACCTTACGTCGTAAAACATCGGATTGTATTGGCGATATAAATGCTTCCGACGTTTTTGACCCTTCAATAAAGTATGATGGATTTGCTAACGATGTATTTACAGGTTTAGGTAATCATGCGTCAAATTGTTCTGTTGTAAATTCACCCATTAGCATCAGCCCAACTTCATTAACGTTTAATACAACAGTTGGAAGTCAATCTCCGCAACAATCCTACACTGTTTCTGGAAATGGTTTAACAACTGATATCCTTGTTTCGATTCCTGCATTATCGAACTTCGGAATTTCATTAGTATCTGGCGGGCCTTATAGCGGATCAGTTACAATTCCATTTGCTGCTGCCAACGCAGGACCCGTTAACGTTTATGTTGTATTTTCTCCAGGGGCAATAGGACTTCAGAGTGGAAATATAGCACACGTGAGTGATGCTTTTTCTGCAAACCTTGCAGTTCAGGGTAATGGATTGAGTGGAGGATCGTTTACTCCGGTTTATAGTATACAGGGCAGCGGAACTGCAAGTCCGTTAGCTGGTACCATAGTTACTACAGAAGGAATTGTTACAGGCGATTTTCAAAATACCAATCAATTAAATGGGTTCACCATTCAGGATACAACAGGTGATGCGAATAGTGCCACTTCTGATGGAATTTTTATTTTCAATACAACATTTTCTGTAAACGTTGGAGATTATGTGCGAATTGTGGGTGAAGTGACTGAGTTTAATAACCTTACTGAATTAAAAAATATTAGCGCTCTTACTGTATTGAGTAGTGGAAATATGTTGAAAGTTCCTGTTGCAATAAGTTTACCTGTTTCTGCAATAGCTGATCTGGAAAAATACGAGGGGATGCGCGTTAGTTTTCCTCAGACATTGACGGCGACAGAAACATTTACCTTGGGCAGATTTGGAGAAGTATCTCTATCGGTTGGAGGTAGAATTTTTAACCCAACTAATTTTATTGACCCTAATGATAATCCGGCTGCAGGTACCACCAGCACCGGAACAAGTAATGTGGTAGCAGTAACAGCACAACAGGATTTAAACAACAGGAGCCGAATTCTTTTAGACGATGCAAGTAATGTTCAAAATCCTCCAATAGTCCCGTTTTTAAATCCGGCAGATACTACCCTAAGAATTGGAAGCACTGTTTCAAACCTTACAGGAATTCTGGATTTTGCGTTTGGCGATTACCGTGTGCAGCCAACAACTGTTCCCTTGTTCAATTATGCTGCTCGTCCTGTTGTTCCATCTGTTGGAACAGGTAATGTAAAGATTGCCAGTTTTAATGTGTTGAATTATTTTAATGGAGATGGCTTAGGTGGGGGATTTCCTACTTCCAGGGGAGCCGATAGTCTTTCTGAGTTTAACAGGCAGCGTACAAAAATTATTAAAGCTATAAGTTCATTGAATGCAGATGCTGTTGGATTAATAGAAATTGAGAATGATGGAAATGGACCCCAGTCTGCAATTGTTGATTTGGTAAACGGATTGAATGCTGTTATGGGAGCTAATACCTATGCAGTTGTTGCAGATCCTACTGGTACTAATGGAAATACTGGTACAGATGCAATTAAAGTAGCTATCATTTATAAACCTTCAGCACTTACACTCTTCGGTCCTTCGAAAGCAGATATAAGTGCTGTACATAACCGACCGCCATTGGCCCAAACATTTACGGTTAATGGTTCAGGTGAAAAATTTACATTAATTGTCAATCACTTCAAATCTAAAAGTTGTACAAGTGCATCGGGGTTAAATCTTGATCAAGGTGACGGACAAGGATGTTATAATAGTTCACGAAAATTACAAGCTCAAGCCTTATTGTCTTTTATTGATAGCTTAAAATTTTCATCTGGTGATAATGATATTATTTCTGTAGGTGATTATAATGCATATGAGGAAGAAGATCCCATGGATATTTTAAAAGCAGGTGGTTTAATTCTTGCGCTACCTGGTACCTATTCCTATGTTTTTGATGGACAATCCGGATCTCTTGACAATGCATTGGTATCTTCTTCGTTGAGCCCAAAAATTTCTGGAGCCGCGAAATGGCATATCAATGCGGATGAGCCTCTATTTAAATCGTACGATCAGCAATTTAATCCACCTTATGCATTTAGTCCTGACGCTTTCCGTTCATCCGATCATGATCCGGTATTAGTAGGGCTAAATTTACAACAGCCAACTTTTACACTTCAATTGTTACATGGTTCAGATTTTGAAGGAGGTCCTTACCCTGCAAATTTTGCCGCTATTATAGATACATTAGAAGGAACCTATGCAAATACTATAAAACTTTCTTCAGGCGACAACTGGATTCCTGGTCCGGTATTTAATGCTTCTTCTGATAGAGTGCTATTGGATCCTGTATTTAGAAATGTTTATAATCAACATTTTGGTCCGAACACAAGTAACTTCTTACGTGCAGGTTTAGGAAGAGCAGATATTTCTGTATTAAATCTTTTGGGCTTTAATGCTTCTGCACTTGGTAATCATGAATTTGATGCAGGAACAAATATTGTAGCAGAAATTATTGGTTATGAAATAAGCGGCACAGAAATTCGGTGGATGGGTGCACAATTCCCTTACCTGAGTTCGAATCTTGATTTTGGTGCAGATGCAAGTCTTTCGCCACTTTTCACCAGCAAAATACTTGCATCAACAGATTATATTTCCAGACCAGATACATTAAAGTCTACTTCTCCAAGAAGAAAAATTGCTCCTGCTACAATCGTAACGATAAATGGAGAAAAAATAGGAGTAGTTGGTGCCACCACTCAAATTCTCGAAACAATAACTTCTGTTGGAGGTGTTAAGGTAAAAGGATCTAAGCAAAATAACATGCAGGAACTCGCAACCTTTATCCAGCCATTTATTGATTCATTAACGGGCCTCGGAATAAATAAGATAATCGTGGTTGCACATCTTCAGCAAATTGCCTTCGAAAAACAGTTGGCTGGGCTACTGAATAATGTTGATATTATTATAGCAGGAGGATCATCAACATTATTATCAGATGGTAATGATGTGCTTAGACCGGGTGATGTTAGCGCTGGTGCTTACCCGTATATTACTCAAAATGCGAATGGGCAGCCTGCCTTAGTGGTAAATACAGATCAGGAATATAAATATGTTGGTAGATTGGTGGTTGATTTTGATAATAATGGTGTGATAAATTTATCGACACTTGATTCATTAATTAATGGGGTTTATGCTACCACTGATAACATGGTAACAAGTTTGTGGGGATCTTTAGCAAATGCATTTGCACCAGGCACAAAAGGTAACAGGGTTAAAACGTTAATCGATGCAGTGAATGGGGTTATTATTGCCAAAGACGGAAACATTGTGGGTAAAACAAATGTATTCCTTGAGGGTAGAAGGACTGAAATAAGAACACAGGAAACAAATCTTGGTAATCTTTCTGCGGATGCGAATATTTCTATTGGTAAGACTTATGATACTACGGTTAGTATTTCTATAAAGAATGGAGGAGGCATTAGAGCTTCTATTGGAGAAATACGTTCAAATCCATCAACTGGTAGTTACGAAAAACTTCCTCCGCAGGCAAACCCGCTGTCGGGAAAACAAACAGGTGAAATTTCTCAACTGGATATCGAAAACTCATTGCGCTTTAATAATAGTTTATCGCTTGTTACTGTAACAGCCTCCCAATTATTGAGAGTATTAAATCATGGGGTTGCGGCTACAGCACCTGGTGCAACACCTGGGCAATTTGCACAGGTTGGTGGGGTGAAATTCAGTTTTAATCCAACCTTACCGGCAGGTAGCCGTGTACGTAATGCCGTAATTATTGATAGTTTGGGTAATCAAATTGACGTACTTGCGAAAAATGGAGTAGTACAGGGTGACACGTCAAGAGCATTCAGAGTTATTACTCTAACATTTCTTGTTACTGGCGGTGATGCTTATCCGTTTAATACCTTTATTGCAGCCAATCCTGCTTTTGCAAACAGGGTTGATTTGGTAACCGTAGGAGCTCCCCGCACAGGAACATTTACTTTTGCTGATAATGGATCTGAACAGGATGCCTTTGCTGAATATATTTTTAATAAACATAGCATAGTACCTTATAATACAGAAGATACAGATATTAACCTGGATAAGCGAATTCAGAATTTATCGGTTAGGCAAGATAGTATTCTTAATATCTCTCCAATTGTAATGATTATAAGTCCGGCAAATGGTACAGAGTTTTCGACGGGTAGTAATATCACTGTAAAAGTAACAGCATCTGATCCGGATGGAACAATTACCCGTGTGGTTTTCTACGAGGGTAATAATAAATTGGGTGAAGACAGTGTTGCCCCTTATCAATTTACTGGTAATAATGTTCCTGCGGGTAATTATTCAGTAACCGCGCGTGCTTTTGATAACAGAGGTGATAGTACGGTATCTGATACCGTTAGAATTATTGTTGCTGATTGCAGTGGTTCGGGTTCAATACTGGGTGAAGGATATACTAATATTCCGGGTAACCAGTTGATTAACTTATCGAGCAGTCCGAAATATCCAAGTTTTCCGGATGTAACCGTTCAATTGACAAAGTTTGAATACGGTCCGAATATCGATGATAATTATGGGGCAAGACTAAGAGGTTATATCTGTGCACCTCTAACGGGAGATTATATCTTCTATATAGCAAGTGATAACCAAAGTGAATTATGGTTGAGTACGGATCAGGACCCTCAGAATATTCGGAGAATAGCAAGAGTTGAGACCCAAACTGGATTCCGTGCCTGGTTTGTCAATCAATTGCAGCGTTCTGTACCAATTCGATTAGTAAAAGGCGTTAGATACTATGTAGAAACTGTTCATAAGGAAGGAACAACAACTGATCATCTTTCGGTAAGTTGGTTATTACCCGGTGGAGGTTTTGAAGGTCCAATAGCTGGAAGCCGGTTAACTCCGTGGGGTTCACCATCTGTTCCCGTACTTACTTCTACGAATACACAAACAGGTAGAAGTTTTGAAGAAGCTATGGCTTCAGTAAATGGACGGTTTACTGTATGGGTTACTCCGAATCCATCTTCCAATTACTTTACAATAAATAGTAGAAGCAATAATGAAGAAGCTATAACTATCACAGTGGTTGATGTATTGGGCAGAGTAATGGAGAAGAAAATGGGGTTACCATCGAATGGTACCACTCAGGTTGGCAATCAGTTGTCGAAGGGTATTTATTTTGTAGAAGTAGTACAGGGACAGAAAAAAGAAAGAATGAAATTAGTGAAACAGTAAATTCTTCCCGAAAATAAAATATACGAATTAGAGGCCATTCGCTGGTAATATAGCGGGTGGCTTTTTTTTATTATTATATACGGATTTCAGAAAACATAAATATTATGTTGGCTTACAATTTCCGAATACGTGTCTGAGTTAACAATTTGGTAATCCTTTTTATTGTTCTTACCTATTACCCCGGTGCTAACTTTAGTTGATTGTGGAACCTAATCAAATGAAGAAAATTTACTTAGTAGCAGTTACATTCATAATGATTGCGATTGGATCCGCCTCTTTTACTTTTTTTTCTGAAAAGGATACTTACGGTACAACCTATTTTGAAAAGATAGCTCAATTCAAACAATCAGAACATCGTTTGCTTAGGGCTATTGAGCAAGCTGATTTAACAAATAAGGAAAACGTTAAGCAAATTAAATTGCTCATTTCTCAATCCAGAGAAAAATTAAAGGGTTTAGATTTTTGGTTTCGCTACCTCGAACCTATTGTATATAAAAAAATAAATGGCCCCTTGCCCATTGAATGGGAAACAGAAGTATTTGAAAAATTTGAAAGGCCTTATAAAAGAGAGGGAGCCGGTTTAACCCTTGCAGCCTTATATCTCGACGAAGAAAATCCTGTAAAAGACAGTTTGAAAAATTTGATCAGGTCCTCTATTGAAGCAACGCAAACATACCTGGCAGATTCGATTACGGGCCAGTTAAAAAGTTATCATCATTTTTATTTATGCAATCGCTTATTATTATTAAATCTGGCTGCTATTTACACAACCGGTTTTGAATGCCCCGATCCATTATATGTTATTCCGGAGTTAAGAGTATTATTAAACGATGTTGCTATAGTTTATCATTCTTTCAATAAAAGTTTTCCTGTAACACCACTTAGCAATCGGTATCTTTCTTTATTTACAAGAGCAATTGAATTTTCAAATAATCAATCAGGGGATTTTACGAAGTTTGATCATTTCACATTTATTAGAGAATACATTAACCCGCTTTTTATTCTGAATCAACAGTTCATTCAAAATTATAAAGTGCGTAGCAACAGTTTGGTGGATTATTCGTTGAATAAATCAAGTTTATCTATATTCTCCAAAGAATTGTATTTTGGTCAAAATGCAAAAGGAATTTACTTACGGGTGGTTGATCCGAAAGTACTGGCTGAAATAGATAGAGTTGGTAAATTATTATTTTATGATCCTGTTTTATCAGCAAACAATCAACGCAGTTGTGCCTCTTGCCATAAACCAACAGCTTATTTTACGGATACCCTGCTACAAACACCCCTGCAGTACAATAAAAAAGAGTACTTGACGAGAAACACGCCTACTTTGATTAACGCAGTTTATAACCATTTAATTATGGCAGACGGGGAACATATATCATTGCAAAATCAAACGAAGGCGGTGTTGACTAACAAATTAGAAATGGCGGCCAATGAAAGGGAAATTTTGGAGAGGGTATTGAGTTGTTCTGATTACAAAAAAGTTTTTAGTGCATTGCTGGCATATACCCCCGCCGAAGAAGAAATTACGTTGGAACATATTACGTCTGCTGTTACTTTCTATTATAGTAAGTTTAGTGAGTATAAAGCACCATTCGATGATGCAATAAATAATAAATCTGTGTTGCCGGAGGATGCAAAAAAAGGATTCAATCTTTTTATGAGTAAGGCACAATGTGCCACTTGCCATTTTGTTCCGCAGTTTAATGGGGTTAAACCACCTTATATTGGTTCTGAGTTTGAAGTATTGGGTGTTCCGGAGGATAGTTCGTATAGCCAGTTAAGTGATGATGTTGGGAGATATAGAATTAACCCGGCCAAAGAAACAAGACATGCCTTCCGGACAGGTTCTCTTCGGAATATTTCTTATACAGCACCCTATATGCATAACGGCGTTTTTAAAACATTGAATGAGGTTATTGATTTTTATGATGCAGGTGGTGGCATTGGAAAGGGATTGAGAGTTGATAATCAAACGCTCTCTTCTGACTCATTACATTTAACAGATTCTGAAAAAAAATGCCTGATCATTTTTTTTGATTCGTTGAATGAACAAATTGTTTTTGAGGAAGCTCCTTTTAAATTGCCATTATCTAAGAATAAAAAATTAAACCTTCGCAAAGTAGGAGGGGAATACTAAGAGTATGAATATGCGATTTGTTTTATTATTACTGATTAGTGTTTTTTTGAGTATAAATACAAATGCTCAAAAAAAGGACGCTTTTGATTATCCGGATGATATAGCCGATACGGCTAAAAAAACTTTTGTAAAACAATTTAAGCAGGGCATTGCACTCTATAAAATTACC
>JBJXDV010000520.1:0-13401 GCA_046153465.1 Chitinophagaceae bacterium | reverse complement strand
CCCACAGCTTAAACTGGTAAGTATTAAATAGTCCGAACACAATCGTTGCAATGCCAACGATTGGTAAAATAAAATTGGTTATCAATTTTGCAGTTGCATTTGCTTCTAATACAAACTCGATTGGGTTCTCAGGATTGTAAAGTACTTGTACTTTTTGTGGTTGTTTAAATGCCGAACTGCCGATAAAGTATTCCTTCGTGATCCATTCGCCTTTGTTGGTAACAAATCGAATTGTCGGTAAACTACTATTGAGGTTGGAATTTGTGTTGATAGAACTGTTTCCACTCAAAGCAAACACAATTCCCTCGGCTCTCATGCCGGATGCCTTTAAGCGATCGTATTTTCGTTTTTGTTGTTGATAAACCCCAAGTAGTATTATTCCAGTGATTATCGGAATTAAGGTATATAAAAGTTGATTAAGCAATATGCGAGTATATCTTAAAGTTATTAAATGCCGGATCGTTCGGGAATATTCATTTTAAGATTTTGTGTAGTTTTTGAATCCCCTGTTTCTAAATCAAGTCTTTTAGTTTACTTCTTCCAGTACATTACCTCTTTCACCAATTTAATAGTTCTTGGAACATCGGGCAATGCCAGTGCAACAAGGTTGGGCGCATAGTGCAAAGGTGCGTCGGCGGCTGTAATGCGTAGTATCGGAGCATCAAGGTAATCGAATCCTTCTTTTTGAATTCGGTAAGCTATTTCAGAAGATACAGAACACATCGGCCACTGTTCTTCAACAATAACAAGCCTGTTTGTTTTCTTAACACTTTCCAGAATGGTCATCCAATCCAGCGGGCGAATGGTACGTAAATCGATTACTTCGGCGCTGATTCCTTCCTTCTCTAATTCAGTGGCGGCATCTAATGCTACCTTCATCATTTTATTATAGGAGACGATGGTTACATCGCGGCCTGGCCTCTTAACATCAGCCTTTCCGATAGGAATAAGGTATTCCCCTTCCGGCACTTCACCTTTTTCTCCATACATCAGTTCACACTCCATATATACAACCGGATCATTATCGCGAATGGCTGATTTGAGTAAACCCTTTGCGTCGTAAGGATTAGAAATTGAGATAACTTTCAGGCCTGGAATATTTGCATAATAACTTTCGAAAGCGGTAGAGTGTTGGGCACCTAACTGACCCGCAGAACCGCCTGGGCCGCGAAACACGATCGGGCAGCCAATTTGTCCACCACTCATTGCCAGCATTTTACTGGCGGTATTTAATATTTGGTCTAAGGCAAGGGCCGCAAAATTCCAGGTCATGTATTCAACGATGGGTCGCAATCCGTTTTGTGCCGCACCTACTGCAATGGCGGTAAATCCGAGTTCAGAGATGGGAGTGTCAATAATTCTTTTTGGGCCAAACTCATTCAACATACCCTGGCTAACTTTATACGCACCATTGTATTCGGCAACTTCCTCTCCCATCAAAAACACATTTTGATCCCTTCTCATTTCTTCACTCATTGCTTCACGGATCGCCTCTCTTAATGCTATTTGTCTTGCCATTGTTAAATTGTTTATTTTTTGCTCCTTCTCAATCGGTAAAGAGCACGCAAAAATATTGCACGAAAGGCAGATCGACAAAAGATGTTTGAGGTGGTTTTTGAAGCGGGATTAGGCAAAGCACCTATGAAATCTTCATTCTTGCAGAGGGATATTATTTTTGATGTCCAACTTTCATTCTATATTTATGAATGCAACAAATTATCGAACAATTACAGTCGATCGTTGGAAAATATAAACCTATTCTTGAAAAAATAGACCCGGCTGATTTTAACGCAAAACCTATTCCATCAAAATGGAGTAAAAAGGAAATTCTCGGGCATTTGATTGATTCTGCACAAACCAATATTCGCCGTTTTGTAATGGGTCAATATGAAGAGCAACCATACCTGCTGTATCAACAAAATGACTGGGTAAGAATCAGTAATTATCAAAATTACCCTGATAAAGATTTGATAGATCTTTGGTACTTGCTCAATAAACATATTTGTGTTGTTCTTGCTAACACATCTCCAGATATGGCAAGGAGGCTTGTAAAAACGGATGAACTTCATTCCATTGAATGGCTGGCTAATGATTATAACAGTCATTTGTTACATCATTTGGTTCATCTAACGCAATCCTGAACACGGTATCAAAATTTGTAAAGGAAGCACTTAGCCTTCTTACTCTATTTCGAAATCCTCGCCTATCTTTAAACTTATGGCAGTTAACATCGAACAGTTTGATATCATCATTATTGGAGGTGGACCCATTGGCCTTGCCTGTGCATTAGAAGCAAAAAAGGCAAAGCTTTCCTATTTAATTATTGAAAAGGGAACACTCGTGAACTCCATCTATAATTACCCAACCAATATGACCTTTTTCTCTACTTCTGAGCGATTGGAAATAGGAAATATTCCATTTGTATCGAATAATGCCAAACCTACCAGGCCCGAAGCGTTGGAATATTATCGCAGAGTAGCTGTTTCGAATAATTTAATGATCCGGCTTTTTGAAGAAGTAAAATCAATAAAAAAGATCAAATCAATTTTCAAGCTCACTACATCAAAGAGCGCTTATAATTGCAAAAATATTATCATTGCCACTGGTTTTTATGATATCCCCTATTTATTAAGAGTTCCCGGCGAAGAACTTCCTAAAGTGAAACACTATTACGATGATCCGCATTTTTTCGCCTTTCAGCATATTGCGGTTGTGGGTGCCAGTAATTCTGCGGTAGATGCTGCGTTGGAAACCTGGCGCAAAGGAGCTACCGTTACAATGGTTATTCGCGGGCCTGAAGTTGGCAAACGGGTAAAGTACTGGGTGCGGCCAGATATTGAAAATAGAATTGCAGAAGGGTCAATTAAGGCTTATTATAACAGTACTATCAAAGAAATTAAAAAAGCAACGATTTCTATCAATACACCTGAAGGACTTATCTCCCTTAAGAACGATTGGGTACTGGCCATGACAGGCTATCAACCAAATTTATCCTTTCTTAAAAAATTGGGCATACAATTGAGTAAGGATAAAATTCGGAAGCCCACCTATAATGAAAAAACGCAAGAGACCAATGTTAAGGGTATTTATATTGCAGGAGTGATTTGCGGAGGAATGAATACGCATCGGTTATTTATTGAAAACTCGCGGGTACATGCAAAGCAAATAATTAAGGCTATACGAAAAAAATAATAATTATGAAAATATATGGCTGGTGTCGACGCCAGCCATATGACACCAACCATGGATTAATAAGTTGTCGTCATATCTTCATCTACACAAATAATATAATCGGCTAGGTTTTTATTTTCTTCGAGAAGCTTACCGATGTTCTTTTGCGATACAACAGTGATGGTAGCATAGTTTAATTCGGGCCGCTGGTTCCTGAGATACCATACAATGCCATCATGATTTTGCGAATGGAATGAACCATTGAAATGTATAAACAGACTTCCTGCTTTGTAATTCTTTAATATAAAATGGGCCATCGTGGCATCTTTAATGGCCTGTGCTTTCGGAAGATTGGGGCCGCCATGATCCTTCATCATCTCCATCATTTTTGTATACCCGGGTAGTTGCGCATCGTAGGCAATCGGTAAAGGAGCAATCCAGTTTTTTTCATTAGTTGGTAAACTGTCCAACACTTCAAAGCCACGTTTTGCTACCAGGGATGCAAATTTTCGTGGAATATTGGTAGCTATAAAATTGATGGAATGTGCTTTGGCAAAATCAACCAACGGCGCATAGTCGGTAGGGTAATTCTTCCACAACCTGGCAGAGGAATCCAATCCTTTTGCAGATAATTTTCCGTCAACATATAAACTAAGTGCTTCCTGGTTGTCTGCTTCAAACATTTCTGCCCCCAAAACTAATTCGCGGCGTTGTTTCATATCCATCGTAACTTCCAATTCCAACCAATGAGCAATTGGGTTATTATGAAATTCGCCAAAAAGTAAAACATCCGCTTTGGCAAATGCTTTCAACATTTTACTATAGCTTACTTTCTTACCTTCCTTATTGTATAAAATATAGGCGGGCTTATGTTGTGAAAATGCTTGCTGAAAGTTCAGGCAACAAACAAAAACGAATAACAGAATCCTCATGTTTTGATTTGAAACCTCAAAGTAACATTTTATTATAAATGGCTTTCAATAAATTCCTGCTAATCGCTATAGCTCCTTTTTCATTAGCCAGTCGGTTTGAATATCGGTTCCCAACACAAATTCATGCTCCCCGAATTTTTCAAATCCCCATTTTGTATAAAAAGCAATTGCACGATCATTGTGTTCCCAAACTCCCAGCCATAGTATTGCACGATTCATTTCCTTTGCCATTCGTATACATTCCTCCATCAATCGACCGCCAACATTTTTACCAATAAATCCTGCATCTACATAAATACGTGCTATTTCAATGGATGGGTGATTCATAAAAATAGGATGCTTCTCTCCTTCGCGCATCCGAACATAACCCGCCAACTCCTCCCCTAAGTATGCAAGCAGGAAAATTCCATCATTGTTAAGCACCTCCTTCATTAATGCCTCCCTGCTGAATTGTTCACTCATAAATGCATGCATATCCTCGGGAGTGTTAACTGCAGCAAAGGTGTCGTAAAATGTTTTGCGACTAATGTCAGCAATCAAACTTGCATCAGCAGGTTCTGCAAAACGAATCGTGAGTGAAGTCATGCGGCAAAGATACTAAGGTCGGTGTCAAAAGATAAATCAGAAATTTGAATATTGATCTCGTCAACAAACAGCAACAATCGAACGTATATGGAAACGTTCGATCGTTGCGTGATGAATTTGCGGGACTTATTATTTCACAACTTAGAAACTTTTAGTAATTGGTGAATTGAAGTTCCTTTAATGTCGAATGTGTATACTCCGGCAGGTAATTCCTGTAGATTAATCGTTCGCGAATAAGAACCTGTTGATTGTTTCCAGGATATTCGTTTTACTAAACGCGCATTCCCATCATAGATTAACAATTCAATATTATCCGAAGAACTACTGTATCCATTTAAGGTAACAACCTCTTTAGCTGGATTTGGAAATGCGCTAACGATATTTTTTGAAGGACCTGTATTGAGTTTGATAATAGATGAATAAAACAGGTTTCCCTGGAGATCCGTTTCACGGATACGGTAATATACCAATGCATGTGCTGCTTCCCTTGAAAAATCATTCACCGTATAACTCTTTTTCCCCGGCAATGATTGCACGGTAGAAATGGTGCCGAACGTATTGCCATCTGTTGAACGCTGTACCTCAAACTGCTTGCTTGATCCAACTTCGCCTACTTGCCAGGTGATGCGTGCTCCTTCTGAAACGCGATTTACATTTATTGAAAGTAAATGAGATGGTAGAACACTACCTCCGCTATTGGCTATAACGCGTACCAATAAACTGATATAAGCCGCCTGGGTGTATATTCCGGCTTCGGTGATTTCCCAGGAATTTTCATTGGCTACTCCGTTCCATCCGGTATTCCACTCACGGTAACTTTTTTGAGGAGGCTGACCACCCGGAGGGGAAATGCCTGGAATGGAAAAATCTTTATTGGGGCCACCAATCAAGTAACCTGGCGCAGGCCCGTTCGCCGATGTAAATACATTATCCCAAATAGTGCCGTCGCCAAACCAGCTATGATAAAACTCATTGACACAACTATCACCCCCGTAGTTATACATATTTGTTAGCATTACTTTCCCCATTGGGTTAACGCCATGGAACCAATGAAGATAACTTTCAGCAACTTCTTTATACAAACTGGCTTGCGCCGGATTAATAGAAAAAGATACAAAGTCGAGGTTATTGATGCCCGCGTTTGCTTTTACTTCATGACTGTTCCAATGATATTGTGCGTCGGGCATGGATGCACGATAGAGATCTGTAGTTGCCGTGTAATCAGTAATACTTAATACACCGTTCTGTGCTTGTTTTACTGTTCTTATATTGTTTGCTACACTGGTGGTTGAACCAGGCGTTACGGTGTAGCGCAGCAAGGCTCGCTGAACCGAAGGAAAATAAGGACCCCACCAAAAGAAGGCATAAGGTCTTGCTTTTATATACATCGTGTCGAACGCATTTTTATATTCGCTGCTTCCTGTTGCTTCAAACAAATAAGCGGCGGAGGTAACAATCATGTCCTGCTGATCTTCTACTCCCTGATCTGCATCACCGGCTACGATGTTCTGATCATCGCAGGTAGTTTCAAATACATTAAAATTACTGGTGGTAACTTTAGCGCGGTTCCATGCATTGATCGACCGGGTAAGAAGGTCATTACCAAAAGTTGTCATAGAAGGTATACCTAATGATTTATAAACTGTACTTCCCAGCGCGAAAGCCGCACAGCCAGATAAAGTAGCTGAGGTGCACTCCGGAACATAATAACGGGGATTGTTATCCGCACTGGGCGGTGACGCGGAGTTAAAATTATCGGCTCCGACTTTAAGTAATAAGCCATTAGTTCCTGTGGCATCCTGCATACGGGTAAGAAAATCCAATTCCCATTTTACTTCATCCAATATATCAGCTATTCCATTGCCCGATTCTGGTAAATTGTAATCATCTGTAAAATAAACCGGATGCATACGATAGCTCTCCATTAAATTACAGAGTGGACCTAGGGCGAAGGTTACATATTTATTATAATCACCTGCATCGAACCAACCTCCATGAACATCACGGGCAGTTGCAGGATTTGTTTTATCGTACCTTGAACGTGCAGCAAAATCCTGATTCGAACCACCAAAGGAAGCACCATCCGCCCATTTGGGATCTACATAAGGTGGTTGTTTTGCGTAATTGACGCGCTGATAAAAATACATTCGCGAAGCCTGTTTTAATAAAGCCGCATATACATTTGAACCAATTTCAAAACGATAGGAACCGACGTTATTCGTCAAATCGTAGATATAATATGAACCCGGTGTAGTTACTGAACTAAAATCGAACCACCATCCTCTATCGCCACTTTGCGCATGTACGGCGCCGGTATTCCAGGCAACAATAGTTCCGCTAAATATTACCACATCATCGCTCCATCGGCGCACCTGGTATTGATTGGCCGCGGTTCCGGGAGAAAAAGATTCAGCTGCGTTATAACCTGTTTGCGGATCCGCAATTACTGCTACCTTCCTGCTGGCAGGTAAATAGCCGAACTGATCAATTTTAATATGCTTGGTGATGGTACCCGGAGGAACGGCATAGGAAGAAAATGCCGTGAATAGAGACAGGGCAACTAGAATAAAAGCATTGTTTTTCATAGCGGGAATGGTGTTATTGGCTAACAATAAATGAAATGCCTAACGATTAATCCAAAAAACATGCCGGAGAAAAAGTAGAATTACGATTGGTTATGCAGTGATTTCGGAATAGTATAGCTTATTTTTTGCCAGTAAAATAATCCACCCATCATGGCAAATAAAGCAACACAGGCAAATAATCCCATCCGTTGTTTTTTCTGGACAGATAAAGCAAGATTACTAATTTCAATTTCCTTGTTTTTGATAGATAATTTATATTTCCCTTCTACTCCTGCAATTTCATTTTTTAAATCCTGCGAATGAATTGAATCGTCTAATTTATCTGCCTGCTTAAAATAAGTAAAGGCATTTTTATAATCGCCTTTTGCTGCGGCTAAATCTGCCAGGCCCCCTGTATAAATGGATTCGTATGTCTTATCATTATTTTTTTTGCACAATTCTATTGCTTTTTCAAGGAAAGGCTGTGCTTTAGTCATTAATAGTTGTTTTTCTATTTCCGGCTGTGCATTATTTTTACTGCGCATGACGGAATCGTTCAGGGCCATATATTTACTAAATGATAAGAATGAACTTATTGATCAAGTTGGGAATTCCTATGAGTTCTATCCACTATCTGCGGTATGTACTACACTAACTACAGGTAACTACTACTTCTATAAACTTTCTATCACCATGGCACTTGCGCCTCCTCCTCCATTACAAATACCTGCAGCGCCATATTTTGCTTGCTTGGCTTTTAGTACATTGATAAGCGTTACAATTATTCTTGCGCCACTTGCACCAAGAGGATGACCAATAGATACAGCGCCGCCATGTACATTTACCTTGGCAGGATCAAGCTTCATTCGTTTTGTATTTTCTATGCCTACTACCGCGAATGCTTCATTCAATTCCCAATAACTGATATCTTCCATTTTTAATCCAGCTTTAGCAACAGCTTTGGGCACTGCTAACGACGGTGTGGTGGTAAACCATTCCGGCGCCTGTTCAGCATCTGCATAAGAAAGAATTTTTGCAATGGGTTTTAATCCAAGTGCTACAGCTTTTTCTGCACTCATTAGTACCAATGCAGCGGCTCCATCATTCATCGTGGAGGCATTGGCGGCAGTTACCGTTCCATCTTTTTGAAAAGCAGGATTCAATGTGGCTATCTTATCAAACTTAACATTGTAGGGTTCTTCATCTTTAGAAAAAAGAATCGGGTCTCCTTTTCGCTGCGGAATCTCTACCGGTACAATTTCATTGGCGAATAAACCTTTTTCCCAGGCAGCCTGGCTGCGTTTATAACTTTCAATGGCAAATGCATCCTGGTCGCCGCGACTGATACCACATTCCTTTGCACACAATTCGGCGGCATTACCCATAGCCTTACCATCGTATACGTCGGTGAGGCCATCTTTCGCAAGCCCATCAATTAATTGCACATTACCATATTTATTTCCCCATCGAAGATTTTCTGTATAGAAAGGAACATTACTCATACTCTCCATACCCCCTGCAATTACAATATCGGCATCCCCTAACCGAATACTCTGAACTGCCTGTGCAATAGCCTTCATACCACTGGCGCATACTTTATTGATGGTAGTACAATTTACTTCATTGGGCAGCCCTGCAAATTTTGCTGCTTGCCGGGCAGGTGCTTGTCCCAGGTTGGCTTGTATAACTGAACCCATTAATACATCCTGTACCTGTTCGGGTTTTATACCTGCTTTAAGGAGCGCACCTTTTATAGCAGCAGCTCCCAGTTTGGTTGCTGGTACATCTTTTAAAGCGCCGCCAAAAGAACCGATAGGCGTACGAACGGCGGAGATAATAACCACTTCTTTCATATATAGATGGTAATTTTATTGTTGATAATAGATCCGCAAAGATAACAATTGTTAGTGGAAAGAAGGGTTGAAAATAAATGGGATCTTTTTGAGCATCTATAGCACCTGCTATTGAATATAGTGGTTTACTCTTCCGGCTTTTTATCTCTGATCCCTGTAAAAAAGAATTAACGAAAAATTCGGCTATTGCTACTGTTATAATTATTGCGATTTTATAAACAGGGTTTAGCTTCGCGCTCATAAAGTTCGAAACAGTTTATAACTCCAACTATATATGAGAAGTTTTACCCATTGGCTATTATTAGGAGTATTGATTGGGATACTACCTTATGCTGGCTTTAGTAATCCGCAAATTAGTTCCTTTTCTTCAACTATAATTTTGAAAGGAATTATTGTTGATGTAGAAAACAATAACCCCCTCCCCTATGTAAGTATTGGAATTCTCAATAAACCACTCGGTACACTTAGCGATTCAACCGGTCATTATCAATTTGAAATTGGTGAAGAAAATAGGCAGGATACGCTGCAGGTAAGTATGATTGGTTATGTTACCCAACAAATATTGATTGCCGGTTTACTAAACAAGCTGAATGAACCCATTCGAATGCAACGAAAAATAACGATACTCGAGGAGGTGTTTGTAAGCAATAAAGAATTTAAAACCGAGGTAATTGGTAAACAGAGAAGCGGAAAGTTTATCCAGGTTTCTATTCATAATAAAAAATCGGTAGAAGAAACCATTGGCTCTGAAATGGGAATGAAATTCAACGCCAATAAAAAAGATGCTTTACTAAAAGATTTCAACTGGAATCTATCTGGGAATAATTTTAATCATATAAAGTTTCGGGTGAATGTATATGCACTGAAAAATGGATATCCCGATTCATTGTTATGTAAAGAGCAAATTTTTGCAACTGTTGAAAATTTTAAAACGGGTTGGTTCAATATCGATTTGGAGCCTTACCATATAAAAGTAAGTGGTGATTTTCTTATTACGGTACAATGGGTAGAGAGTAAGAAAGAGAAACCAGGCAACTTTGTAACGATGGTACCGGTATCAATGACTCCTTTTTCAAAAAATTGTTATGTCCGAATCGCCAGCCAGGACAAATGGAAAAAAATGGGTGTCAAGCTGAGCGCCTATATAACAGTGTTATATTGAATGAATAAAAGAACGCATTTATGGAAATTAAATAACGCCCCGATGGGGCTTAGCCGTTTAACTCTTAAAATTTTTACCAAAATTTCAGCCCTATGGGCTAAAGTCAAAAAATAGAACTGTTTGAATTTTCAAGCCTCATAGGGGCCAGTCAGGATAAATAGAAAAAATTGGGTGTTAAACTGAGCGCTTATATAAAATGTTATATTATAGAATAAAAAGAACTCATTTATTGAACTTAACATGCTGCACCAATCGGGCTTTGCCGATTAACTCTTAAAATTTTTACCAAAATTTCAGCCCTCTGGGCTTGGTTAAATTAGTTTCAATCCAAAAAAGATTTAGGCGTTTGTATTTTCACACCCCAGCGGGGCTAAAGTTTGGTAGCGTAGAACGTCAATAAACCGGTGAGCCCTGTAAGGGCGACATTTTATTCATCATTAAAGTGTTCGACCAAACACTTATCCTCACCTGCCACATCAATTTCAACAGCAGTTTGTACAGTCTAGTTTAAAAATGATGGTAGCAATATGATTTTCTTTATGAAAGTTGTATCCTGTAAACTATTCCTTTAAAATTAGTATTGAATTTCGAAATGTAAGAAGCTTTGTCCTAAATTTAGGGTGATGAAAAATGCTCGTCCCATACATCCCGATTTTCTTTCCTTACTCGAATTAAAGGATCGAAAACTGATTGAACTGTTTAAAGGTCTTCGGTTAATGATACTGGATATTCATCCATCCAGTAATGAATTATTATATCATACGCATGCCTTAACGGCTGTATTTTCTATATCCGAAAAATTGGGAGATGCTTTTTGTATGATTCCTATTTATACCAACCATTTAAATTTGGGTTTTAACAAAGGCACTTTACTGAAGGACCCGCATAATTTACTCACTTGGCACCGGAAATTTAATCAGGCATATTCCGGTAACGGCGCTTACCGATTACAACAATAAAAAAGTAAAAGATTTGATTAAAGCTGCTGCTGAATTCTCTCTCAAGGATATGGATAAACCCAATCAGTCTTTTGGGAAAATCATTTCAAAAATCAAGCCAGCTCCCTAATACTCCTCTATTCGGTTAGACAGAACGTTAAGTTCCTTTTTTTTTGGATAGGAAGAAGGGCCGTTGTATTTTCATTACATTATTCACCACCCCCCTGCTTATGAGTTTTTTAAAAAATCTTTTTGGTAAGAAAGAATTGCCCATCAAAACAAATCAGGATTTTTGGAATTGGTTTATAAAACATGAGCGTGCATTTTATATTACTGTGAAGGAAAACCTGAATGTAGAAAAAGATTTCCTGGATAAACTATCACCCAAATTAAATGAATTGCGGGAAGGATTTCTTTTTTTAACCGGTATGCAAGATGACCATACCGTTGAATTGGTACTAACAGCCGATGGTATTATAAAGAATATTGTTTTTGTAGAAGAGTTGGTGACCGCCACCCCTTCCATAACTGGCTGGAAATTTACGGCGCTTAAACCAGCTATGGACAATGATCAATTGAGTATTGAAATGGGGGGATATGCGTTTAATCAAGAGAAAATCCAATTCTATTCGCATGATCTACCCGCTTACCCCGATGAAATTGATATAACGCTGGTGCATGCAGATATTACAATAGCAAACAAAGATGAACTAACCAATGGCTGTTATATATTTCTGGATAATTTTTTGGGTGAGTTATCTTTTGCTACCGATATAGATCATATAACGGTAATTGGTACTGCCGACGCTGAAAAAGAATTAATACCGATTTCTAAATTACCCGATTTTATTCGCTGGCGCGAGAAAGAATTTATAGAGAAATATGAGGGTGTATTACAAAACACGGAAAATGGAACGCATGCCGTGTTTGAAGGAAAAACTAAAAAGGGTAATGTATTTATTGCTACCATTAATACGGCTATTTTGGAATGGGAACAAAAAGCTTCTCACCCCTGGGTAATGATTGTTGAAATTGCTTATGATAGCAAACGCACCAATGGACTACCAGCCGGTGGAGGTTTTGAATTTTTGGAAGAAATCGAAAGTGATATAGCGGTGGAGTTAAAGGATTATGAAGGTTATTTATTAATCGGCCATCAGTCGGGTGAAAATGTGCGGGAGGTTTATTATGCCTGCAAAGATTTTAGAAAACCCTCCAAACTCATCGACAGTCTAACCCACCAGTATGCCCACACTACAAAGATTAGTTTTGATATCTATAAAGACAAGTACTGGCAGAGTTTCAGGAGATTTGAAAAAGAGGTATGATAGTGAGCAGGGTTGTTTTAGAAGCTTTATTCTTGTACAATTAATTTGGTGGTTAAGAGATTAAAATTGCCGATAAAACTTTACGATCGATTACTTTCGTTAATATAATAGTTGTGCGTCATACTAAAAAACTCTCTAGAAATGAAATTGAAATTTATTAGCCAAAGCAATTTTATCCTTTGCTTGACTCTTTTAATGGCTGTTACTTTGTCTTGTAATAGTCAAAGTCAATCAAATAAAGAAAACCAAAGTGTTCATTCTAAAATTGACACCACAAAGTTGAATTAAAAAACAGGAGTACGTTCAATTTTAGAGGATAGTAAAGGAAACATTTGGTTTGGTAGTTACAGCGAAGGAGTGTGCTTGCTTCAAAATGGAAAACTCCAATATTTTACAACCCAAAACGGATTAAGTGATAACCAAGTTAGAAATATTTATGAAGATAAAAATGGCATCATTTGGTTTGAGTGTGGCATTGGGTTAAGTATTTATAACGATGAAAAAATGACTGTGTTTAGAGAAAGAAATTATGATTCACCGAAACAACTGAAATTATCTGATAATGACCTTTGGTTTAAAAGTGATGCATCAATGGGCAATAGCAAATTTGAAAAAAAATCAGGAGTGTATCAGTATAATGGGAAAGAACTTTATTATCACACTTTTACTGTTAAAAACAAATCAGGGCAAGAGATTCCTTGGGCAAAATCAACGGACTTTGTTAGAAGTAAAAATGGAGTGGTTTGGTTTGGTGCTTATAGTGAATTGATTGGGCATAATGGTAAGGAATTAATAACGTATAATAATGAATCGGCAGGATTAAATGGCACAACCGAAAATCTCCACATTCGGTCTTTAATGGAAGACA
>JBJXDV010000519.1:0-3007 GCA_046153465.1 Chitinophagaceae bacterium | reverse complement strand
AATTGTGAGTTGTGAAAAGAAAGAAGGGAAAAGATAGAAGGCAGAAGACAGAAGGTAGAATAAGCACCTCGCATAATGAATAAATGATCAAAATATAAAGGGGTTGGCTAGGGCGTGGCTTCGGGATCCGACTTTAGTTTTAGATTCGTCTCAACGTTGAACTAAAAGACCTGTTTATTGTTATAGTGTCACACATGGTACAAGCATATAATTTTCTAGCCAGTTGGCAATTATTTCCCGAAAAAGGAATTTACGAACAGGGTGCCCGGCCCAAAAGTGGATTTTATAAAATTGAAGCTTTGGGCAACAAAAAAATATCGATTCAGCACAATTGGGTCAGCCTCGAAAACCAGGCCTTTCATTCCGCCTACCATATTGAAGCCACCGCAGCATTGACGCCATTTGGGGATCTACCTTTCGCCGATCATTCACAAGTACTCTTTAAAGATAGTATTCGTTTAGAAATCTGCTTTTATCAACTTGGGCAACTGTGCCTGCAGGTTATTCATGAAATAATGCCCAATGGTTACTTAAAAATTACGCAACACGGATTACGCATCGATAAAACAAGTTTTACAACAGTTGAAATTTATCACAAGCAATTCAGTGTGCTTCCGTATGCTGCTTCTGTTTCGGGTGCAGTTATAAGACCAACCGAAGAAGGTGTAATAAAGCACAAAGCATTAACTGCTATGGAAGAACAAACGAATATGCAGTTTGAGCAAATTCGAAAACAAATTGAATTATTAGCGTTGCAGGCGCAGGAGATACAAAAACGCAAAGAGCTTTCGATGATTATTTACGAAGCGAAGATGAGTTTTGTACCGGTAATAGGTCAGATATATTATTTATATGAAAAGAAAGATACTATTCATTTTCTTTCGTTGGTAAGTCCGAAAGAATGGGGCGGTGGCTCCGGGCCTTTTAAACGATTTATTGCTGCCGTAAAATTATTAGCCGATCATACATGGATGGAGGTTGGATGAGGGATATAAAAGTCAAAATGAAAAATTGAAAATTCAAAAAAAACTGCAAGAGGTAAAATTAAATATCCACAGGACTTTATGAGAAATAGCAGATCAATAACACTTTTATAGTTATCAAATCATCATATATAAATTGATAGCCGTTGAATTATAAGTGGTCACTTTTTATTTTTTGCCTCATCCAACTTTACAACCCACCCGGCATTTTCTTTTCTTCTTTCAATTTTTTTAGCGATGGGTCCATTTGAATGGCCTTGTCACAAAGTTGTTCTCCTTTTTGTGTTTCACCTTTTTTCTGAAAAGCCATACCCATCATATATAAAGCAGTAGCATTTTTACTATCGATCACCAGTATCTGATCCCAGTATTCTATTGCCTGCGGATATTTTTTTATTTTATAGTAGGCATCGCCAATATTAAATAATAATTCCTGGTCCTGTGGTTTACGTTTTAATATTTCTTCCAAAATTCCAATTCCTTTTTCATAGTTACCGACGTTTAAATAAGCGCTGGCTAAATTCTCCATATAATCGTTCGACTTTGTATATCCTTTTTCCCCTGCCTTTTCCATCCAATACAGTGCTTTTTTATCGTCAGGCACTGCATACCAAACCAGCCCGGCCTCATACATCCAGGTTGTGTTGGTAGAATCTAGCGCCAATGCCTGATCGAAGCAGCCGGCGGCTCTTTTATAATTATGCAGATCCATAAAACTACGACCGGCGATATAAGGAATCTGTGCATTCGTAGCATCTTCTTTAAATGCACGCTCACAAAACCGTATGGCCTCTCCATAATTTTCTAGCTCATAGTATGACCGTGCGATCAGGAAATTATTACCGGTTCCAATTTTTTGTTGAAGCATTTTTGTTGCATAGCGAATAGCATCTTCATATTTCCGGGTGTTGAACGACAAGTTGGCGAGATTCTCAATTACTATCGGGTTATTTGCATCGATCCCTTCCGCTTTTTGATATTTATCCGCAGCATCTGCATACCGGTGCTGTTCCATTAAAGAAGATGCTAATTGAAGTAAATTCTCCAGGTTCTTAGGATCTAACTGAAAGGATTTAGTAAAGTTTTTCTCTGCTTCGCGATAGCGGCGCGCATTTTTTTCGATCATTCCCTTATCATAAAAAAAAATAGAACTATCTGAAGATTGGGACATCGTATCGGTAGCAACGAGGCCAGCGATGATCAATAAGATTAAGTTCTTCATGCTAATAATTTGGATACAGAATTGGGTGCAAAGGCTATACCAAAACAGCCGCCTTTTTTTGCTATTTCAGTACTAGTACTCCCAACGGAGGAAGGTGGATATTTATTTCATACTGGTTTTCTTTTTTGTCGACCAGCGTAGTTAAAATGTTGGGATTAAACACTTCTCCCGTTCCCCAGTATTTTTTTGAATCGCTGTTATAAATCTCATTCCATTCGGTTTTTCCGGATGCATATATTCTCCAATTGCGCCGTACTTCAGGCGTAAGATTCAAAACAACCAATAGATCTTCTTTGGGATCTTCGCCTTTGCGTCGGTACACGATTACATTTTCCTCGCGGTGATTAAGATCGATCCATTCAAATCCATTTACCGAAAATTGGTTCTCATAGAGGGCCGGTTCCTTGCGCAATAATTTATTAAGATCGGTTACACAGGCCTTCATTCCCCGGTGGCCATCGAATTCAAGTAATTCCCACTGCAATTCGCTTTTATAATTCCATTCATTGGTGGCTGCAAATTCATTTCCCATAAATAGCAATTTACCACCCGGGTGGGTATACATATAACTGTACAATGCCCGAAGATTCGCAAATTTCTGCCATTCATCGCCCGGCATTTTATAGAGCATGGGGCTTTTTCCATGTACTACTTCATCATGACTGAGCGGCAGCATAAAATTTTCATCGTAGTAATACATCATACTAAATGAAAATTTATTCTGTTGAAACTGACGATGAATAGGATCCATTTTAAAATAATCAAGCGTATCGTGCATCCAACCCATCATCCATTTCATCCC
>JBJXDV010000518.1:0-3946 GCA_046153465.1 Chitinophagaceae bacterium | reverse complement strand
TCCACGCATTTTAAAACCCATACCACTGGTGGTACAACTACCGCTGAGGTTCCCATTGGTATCCATGGCCACCATTCCAATAGTGTCATGATTTAATTCCCCATTGTCTAAATACTGTGGTGCAAACGGGCCATGCCCTTTTTGATTTTCAATATTTACAATTGGTTTGTACTCCGATTTTTTCAACCATTCTTTATAGGATCGTTCCGCATCTTCTGATAGTTTTTGTTCTTCGAGCATAAATCCTTCGGCTACTGCAAACTGTTGTGCCCCACTTCCTACCAACATCACATGCGGCGTTTTTTCCATAACTCTTCTTGCCACTGAAATCGGATGTTTAATACGTTCCAAGAAAGCAACACTACCGCAATTGGCAAACTCATCCATAATACAGGCATCCAGGGTTACAAATCCATCCCGGTCGGGGTTAGCTCCTAATCCAACACAACAATTCTGGGAAGATTCGGTGATCATAACACCAGCTTCTACTGCATCCAATGCACGGCCTCCCTTACCTAAAATTTCCCAGGCACCCTTATTCGCAGCTATACCGGCATCCCAGGTAGAAATAACAAGTGGGTTTCCTTTAATAGCAGGGTATTGCTCTTCATATGCCCAAACTTTTTTTCCAAATAAAACTGCCACTGAGCTAAGGGCGGAGGATCGTAAAAATTTTCTTCTGGTTGACATAATGATGCTATTTTATATTATACTTTTTATACAATCTGTTCTTTCTAAAACTGAGCTTCCCCAGCAAAAATATTTTAAGAATTCATAAATTTTTCCAAATTCTTATGTGCATTAACCCTTATTTTACTTTTCATATATCCACTCCAACCCAATAACAAACCAGGCAGCCCCAATGCCTGCCTGCTCCATTTCCATATATCAAACTGATCGGTATGTTCAATAATCAATCCATCCACAATTCGCATATGCGCTTTAATATTATTTACTACTTTTCTTCCTGTTTTGGAAAAAGTATAGGTTGCTATCCAGTTACAGGTGGCATACTCTTCATCCAGCAACTGAATATTCGAATATGTAAGTGAAAAATTTTTGGCATTCTTACACAGCATCTCCCACATTCCTTTTGCATCCGCTCCCTGAAGCAATCCAAAAGCAGGATCATTAAAAAGGATATCGTGGCTATAGCAAGATTGCATCGTGGCATAATCTAATTTCTGAAAAGCATTATAAAACCGCTCCATAACCTGCTGATTGCTGTTCATAAATTTATAATGAAGGTGAGTGATAAAACGTAAATTTAAACTTCCAAAACCAAAACACATGAGAAAAACTATTCTTCTCTTTTCAGCGCTAGTTATTATTAGTTCGCTCTCTGCACAAAATTCGCAGGATTCGGCATGGATCCGCGATAACTATATAAAAAAAGAACTAACCATTCCTATGCGTGATGGTATTAAACTTTTTACTGCTGTTTATATGCCCAAGGATGCGACCGAAAAGCATCCAATATTGATGAGTCGCACTCCCTATTCTTGTTATCCATACGGAGAAGCCAATTGGCGTAGTTTCTGGAACAGTCATTGGAAATATTATATGCGGGAAGGTTATATCATCGTTCTTCAGGATGTCAGGGGTAGATGGATGAGTGAGGGTGAATTTGTAGATGTTCGACCGTTTAATCCAACAAAAACCGGAACACAGACTGATGAAGCTAGCGATACTTATGATGCTATTGACTGGTTAATAAAAAACATTCCAAATAATAATGAACGGGTAGGTATATTCGGAATTTCGTACCCAGGGTTTTATTCAACGATGGCGGCATTAAGTAATCATCCTGCATTAAAAGCAGTGAGTCCACAGGCACCTGTTACCGACTGGTTTATTGGTGATGATTTTCATCATAACGGAGCTTTTTTTCAAATGGATGGCTTTGCTTTTTATTCAGGATTTGGAAAGCCGAGACCCAAGCCAACCACAATTGGCAATGCTGGATTTACCTTTCCAACGCAGGATAGTTATAAATTTTATTTAGAGGCTGGTACTTTAAAAAATCTTTCGAAAATGATGGGAGATGATGTTCAGTTCTGGAAAGATCTTTATGCACATCCTACCATGGATGATTGGTGGAAAGCGAGAAACCCAAGAAATTTTGCGGATAAAGTAAATAATAAAACCGCAACGATGGTTGTCGGTGGTTTGTTTGATGCAGAAGATTGTTTTGGCGCCTGGAGAATGTATGAAGCATTTGAGAAAAAAGGAAAAAATGATAATAAATTAGTAATGGGCCCATGGTATCATGGCCAATGGGCCTCGTATGATGGATCTCATTTAGGCAATATTCGTTTCGGGTCAAATACGGCAGAATGGTATCAAAATCATATTGAGATACCCTATTTCAATTTTCATTTGAAAGGCAAAGGTGATATATCGAAACAGGCAGAAGCAACTATTTTCTTTAGCGGTTCTAACAAATGGAAAGAATTTGCGCAATGGCCGCCAGTTGAAAAAAATGACCAGCCAATTTACTTACAGGATGGAGGTAATCTTAGCTTCGCAAAGGCCATATCCAAAAATAGTTTTAGCGAATATATCAGCGATCCTTCAAAACCGGTTCCCTATACAGAAGATGTACATCTTGATCGAACCACTAACTATATGACCGATGACCAGCGTTTTGCTTCCCGAAGAACAGATGTGTTGACGTTTCAAACCGGTGTATTATCTGAAGACATGACACTTGCAGGAACAGTAGTGGCAAATCTACTTACCTCGATTTCAACAACTGATGCAGATTTTGTAGTAAAACTCATTGATGTGTTTCCGGATGATTTTAGTTATAAGGGCAATTTACCAACTCACAATGCTAATAACGTAGAAGAATACCCCATGAGTGGATACCAAATGCTGGTTAGAGGTGAGATCATGCGGGGTAAATTTAGAAATAGCTTTGAATCACCTGTCCCATTTAAACCCAATGCCGTTGAAAAAGTATCTTATTCTCTGCCTGATGTAGCACATACCTTTATTAAAGGACATCGGTTAATGATACAAATTCAAAGCAGTTGGTTTCCATTGGCGGATAGAAATCCTCAAACATTTATCAATATTTACGAAGCAGGTATTGGCGACTATAAAAAAGCAATCATCAGAATATACCACGATGCCGATCATAGCAGCAATATTGTATTACCTATACTAAAATAAAATGAAAAATATTAAAGGGATATTTATTTTTACCGGTCTTTCAATCTTTTTATTTACTTCAGGTTTTACACAAAAACCAGAAAAACCTTTTTCTTTAAAAGATAATTATACAAAAGCAGAGTTGTATGTTACAATGAGAGACGGAGTAAACCTATTTACGGTACTTTATACTCCAAAAGATACATCAGAAATATATCCCATCATCATGGAACGCACTCCCTATTCATGCGCTCCTTATGGAGTGGGCAAATTTCCAACAGGCCTTGGTCCAAATAAGTTGCTTGATCAGGAAAAATATATTTTTGTTGTACAGGATGTAAGAGGAAGATATAAAAGTGAAGGAAACTTTGAAGAAATGACCCCGGGTGTATTCAATAAAAAAGATAAGAAGTTAGTGGATGAAAGCAGCGACACGTTTGACACCATTGAGTGGTTATTGAAAAATACCCGAAACAATGGAAAGGTCGGATTATTTGGAATTTCTTACCCTGGCTTTTATGCTTCGGCCTCTCTCCCAAATGCTCATCCGGCTATTAAAGCAGTATCACCACAGGCACCTGTAACCGATGAATTTATTGGCGACGACTGCTATCACAATGGAGCCTTCTTCCTGCTCGACAATTTTGATTTTTATAATTATTTTGACGGCAAGAAAGATGCAAATGGTGAAAACTATGCTCCTGTTTTCAAGAGCCGAACAAACGATGCCTATTCTTTCTTTTTAAAAATGGGGCCTTTGAAAAATTCTAATGGGTCCAAATTCTTTACT
>JBJXDV010000517.1:0-3286 GCA_046153465.1 Chitinophagaceae bacterium | reverse complement strand
CGGCACCACCAATTTGCCAATTGTACATTTTAGTTTGAACCCTGAAATTTAAACCTGCCCGGTGTGCGATCCAATCGTTTTCAAAATAATTCGTCTGTTGAAGATTTATCAGGTCGTACTTTCCATTGGAGTTATTGTAGTCATATACTTTCCGATCAGATATACCCTGCCGGTTGGTATAGGCATAATTAAATTCCAAAAGCCTATTTAAACCTACAGCTTCGGTATAAGAAGCACTCAATACATTATTATTAGACCTTGTTTTTTGTTCTGAAACCAAATCCTGGTTGCGAATTTGCCCTATTGTGCCATCACCATTGAATAATGTAAATGGAGAAAAACTAGCGCCATTGCCATTACTATTGCCAATTGTATTATTATATCCTAACGTAAACGTACGTCCTATTTTTTTAAACCGATGCCGAAACAATAAGCTATTATTGATGTTATACCCATTACGTTCATTATCATTTTTATTACTGGAGGTAATGGCCTTGTAGGTTTTAGCAGGAATGGTAGACAAGGTAAACGTAGTATCTTCACTATGCGTTTCTGAATGCTGCCTTGTAAAGTTGGTGGTCAATAAAATGGAGTTCATAGAATCAATCTTATACTCCATGCGCAGGTTAAACCGATGGTTTTGATTAATATTAGAAGACTGACTTACTGAGTTCGCCAGTGACGTAGAGTCATTCGCAAAAAAATTCTGACGTAGAGTACTTCGTTCATTTCGATTATTAGATTGAGAAAAGAAATAGCTTGCCTGTACATCTAATTTACCAGCGGCAAACTTATTGGTATAGTTTAGTCCGGCATTGGTTGCGCGATTTATTCCCGCGCCGCCACCTGTACCCAAACTGCTAAAGCTAACGGGGCCGCCTCCTCGTCCGCCACCACTGTTTCCGCCTCCTCCAAATCCGGCGCCACCGCCTACACCACCTCCGCCTCTTGATCCAAATCCACCCATAGAGCTAACAATATCATTGAATGAAAAGGTTTGCTTGTTGATATTATTAGATCCTGCTAACACCGATATGCGGTTATCACCATTAAATTTATTCAAGGTCAGGGTACTTTCATACCGTTCATCTGTACCCGCACCTGCCACTATTCTTCCAAAATATCCTTTCTTTTTATCTTTTTTTAGTTTAATATTTAAGGTTTTGGAGCGGCTGCCGTCATCCATCTTTGTAAACTTAGCCTGGTCACTCATATCATCAAACACCTGTATCGATTCAATCATATCGGCTGTAATATTTTTGGTGGCCAGTTTAGGATCGGTACCAAAAAATTCTTTGCCGTCTACATATACTTTTTGAACGGTTTCTCCTTGTGCTGTTACATTACCATCCTTATCTACCTGAACGCCTGGTAACTTCTTTAATATATCTTCTGCAGTTGCATTGGGTTTTACTTTAAAGGCGCTGGCTCTGAATTCCACCGTATCTTTTTTAATTTGAATAGGTGGGCCCTCCACTACCACTTCCTGCAACATAGTACCTGCCCGATTCAGATAAATCGTATTCATATTTACCGAAGGAAAATCTTTCGAAATCATAAAGTTTTTAGAATAAGTATCAAAGCCCTGGTAGCTTACCAATAATTTATAGAGGCCCGCTTCAAGATCTTTTATTTCAAATTCTCCTTTTTCATTCGCAAGGGTATACGTAACGAGGGAAGAATCTTTCGGGTTCATAATGGTAACGGTAGCCTTCGCCATTGATTCCTTTTTAACTGTATCGGCCAGCTTACCTTTAACGCTACCCATCATTTTTGTTTGGGCTATTAAACCCGAATACAATCCTAAGAGCATAAGGCTCAGTAAAAAGTAAATCTTTCTCATAATAATAAATAGGGGGTGAAAACTAAATCATTGGACGGCGGTACCTGACAAAACTTGTACAATTGGTTGAATTAATTCAATCATCAACCAATTGAAAATTTATAAGGTACCATTAGCGGATGGGCGGAGGAAATAGCAAGTCCTGATTGCGAATAAAAACAGCTTTTTGTAAACGCTTTCTGCCATCGAGAGAGATGGTAAGGCCCAATCCATTCAATAAAAAACTACCGGCCAATAATCCGATAGAAGCATTTCTGTTTTCATTAATAGTCAATATGGCCCCCAATGAGCTTGCTAATGCTACCAGGCTTATTATTTTACCAGTTCTATATTTCTTAATACCGATTTCATATTCAATAAGGCCTGTTGGAGAAAAATTAAATTCATTTCGTAATCCACTGTAATGAATACGCTCACCATGCTTAAAATAATAAGGCAGGTGGAGCCAGATAGCTTGTTCGGTGTAAACTGTTTTAAGCGTATCGTTCCCGGAACGTTGAGAAAAAAGTAAGGGGTTAATGCGTAGAAAAAATATATAAAAAATGACCAATTGCTTGAGCATACTATTTCATTTACGATATTATTCTTTTTTTTCTTGTTCTTTTGTTGCAATCAATTCTGCAATAGAAAATATATTCTCCATAAATATATCCTTATTGAGTACCTCTTTATTTATCGTATTCACAATCGGAAGTTTAGAAAAGTCTTTACCAAGTACTGGTTGTATAATATAATTTACGGAGTCAATTCTGTAGTTGTTATTTAATTCCTGGGTAATAAAAAGGTTTAAGATAAGCCGATTGGCAACTGCAGAGCCACTTACCATTAGTTTTTGAATACGACTCTCATCAGTTATTTTTTCTTTAAAAACTCTTGACATGATTTCCTCCATTCTTTTCTGCATAAGCCTCTCCTTTTCCTGATTACTGATAACAGAGAATCCTTTTTTCTCAAAATATTGGGTAACAATCAGGCTTATTGAATCTTGTAGAAAATCTGCCTTTACATTAATACATAAAGGCAATTTTTTATTTTGAGCTGAAATTTTATTAAAAGCAAATGCAAGTATAAATAATAGAGAAAATAAACGTAAATTTTTTAGTGTACGTTTCATTGAATATAAATTAGAGATATCATCTTAGCAAAAATTAAGAAGATCTATTTAAATATTATATAGGTCGCCATCGTTTAGAATGAATAGAGTGAAAAAATTTATCTATATTAACTAAACAAATACTCCACATCTTCTCTCGACAAACTTTTTACAAAACCTTCATCATCGGTAATGAGGTCGCGGGCAAGTATTCGTTTCTTTTCCTGTAGCTGAATAATTTTATCTTCAATCGTATCCTTACAAATCATTCTGTACGCAAATATATTTTTCGTTTGTCCGATACGGTGGGTACGGTCGATGGCCTGCTGCTCTACCGCAGGGTTCCACCA
>JBJXDV010000516.1:0-9057 GCA_046153465.1 Chitinophagaceae bacterium | reverse complement strand
CCTTAAAAAAAAGAGCAAAAGGATTTAGGGTTTACCTGCGTGAAGAAATTCCAGCCAAATGGCATTATTCAAAAAGCGATGATCGATTCAATCGTATTGGTGATATTTTTGCAGTGCCTGTTTATCCAAAAGTATTGAGTAGTTGGACCAATCGAATAAAACCAGGTGCCCATGGGTTTGACCCGGCGATGAAAGAAATGCATGCAAGTTTTTATGCCTGGGGCCCGCAGATAAAAAAAGGAATAACAATTCCTTCTTTTGAAAATATACATGTATACCCGCTGGTATGTCGACTGCTTGGACTTAGTTATACGGAAAAAATAGATGGCGATCCCACGGTATTGAATGGAATTGTGCGCTAGTGTACTTCGATAAGGAAATTAGACCCAGTTACTTTCTATTGAAAACAACATAAAACAAAGGAAATGCAATTCCGATCTTCCAATCATTTTTCTGTTGAATTCTATTTCGTAAGCCTGCATTAACAATTGGTTAGCTCCCGGAGACGAAAGTTCTTTCCAATAAATCTTTTAAGGTCGGTTGTAAAGAGACTCGTGCATTTTACCTGAACTTGCTTACATTTATTATTAATATCATAACCACCATTAATTAATTCTGCAACATGAGAAAAATTCTTCTTCTCTTATTGACATCTTTGACTATTTCCTCAGTAATTACTGCCCAGAAAAAAAATAAACTGCATTTTAATTCTATTTTGGTTGATACACACAATGATATTCCTACAACAGCAATCGATAAAAACGTTAGCCTCGATCAGGATCTAAAAGGAAAAACTCATTCCGATATCAATCGTTTCAAAGAAGGAGGTGTTGATATTCAAATTTTTTCTATCTGGTGCGATGGTGTAAAAGAGAAACCATATGCGTGGGCCAACCGGGAGATTGACACTGTTTATGCCTGGACCAATCGCAATCCCGATAAAATGATGATGGTTTACAATAGTGCCGATCTTTTAAAAGCTGTTAAACAAAAAAAGTTGGGCGCTATGTTAGGAGTGGAAGGTGGTCATATGATAGAAAATGATTTGAGCAAACTTGACGCCTTATACAAAAGAGGGGTTCGTTATATGACGCTTACCTGGAATAACTCTACCTCCTGGGCCAGTTCAGCCATGGATGAAACGGCCCCCTCTAAATCTCCCCCAAAGGGGGATACTTCTGATCACCCCATAATAAAAAAAGGATTAAATGATTTTGGGAAACAAGTGGTAAAACGAATGAATGAATTGGGTATGCTGGTTGATCTTTCTCACGTAGGAGAACAAACGTTTTGGGATGCAATCAACACTACTACCAAACCCGTATTGGTATCGCATAGCTGCGCCCATGCATTATGCCCGGTATTTAGAAACTTAAAAGATGACCAAATACTGGCAATAGGAAAAAACGGGGGTGTCATTCATCTTAATTTCTTTTCAGGTTTTGTTGACGTGAGCTTTTTTAAACGAACCGTTGATTTTAATTTCAAACATAAGAATGAAAGAGATTCTTTATTAAAAACTGTTACGGATCCTTACTTTGCCGATACCTATCTTTTTGAAAAATACGCGGATGAAGTAAAAGAACTACGACCACCATTGTCGATGTTGATCGACCATCTCGATCATATTGTGAAACTTATAGGAGTTGATCATGTAGGTTTGGGTTCCGATTTTGATGGTATTAATTCAGCTCCTCAACAATTGGATGACGTTACCAGTTTTCCGTTAATAACTGCTGAATTAGTAAAGAGAGGATATAGCAAAAAAGATATAAGGAAAATTCTTGGTGAAAATTTTATTCGTCTCTTCAAAGCCAACAACCAATAACTACTATTGGTTCGATCATTAAAACCTTATGCCCGAAAAACAAACGCCCATTGACCGTTCGCAAATACCTTTAAATAGGGTGTTGGGTTTACCAACGGCAATATTATTGGTTGCTGGTATTATGATTGGATCGGGTGCATTTAAAAAAATTGCACCGATGTCGCAATCGCTCATGAGCGAACCATGGATATTAATAGCATGGGTAATAGCGGGAATGGTTACGCTATTGGGGGCCTTTACCTATGCTGGCCTTGCAAGTATGACCACCCAATCGGGCGGGGTATATGAGTACCTCCGCTTATCTTATGGAAAATTTTTTGCTTTTTTATTTGGATGGATGATGTTCACCATTGGCGGAAGCGGCGCTATTGCTGCACTCGCCTTTGTATTTGCCCAATCTGTAAATCATTTGATTCCTCTGCCTGACCCCTTTTTTGCATTGAAAGATTTTTCAATCGCCGATTTCATTTATCCCTTTGCCAGTTCAGGTGTTAAACTCTTTGCAATTTTAATTATCCTTATTTTGAATTGGATCAATTACCGCGGAGTTAAGAATGGAGGTATATTGAATAATATAGTAACCGCTGCAAAGATTCTTGGTATTGCATTGCTTATTATAATGGGGTTGTTGTATGTGCAGCCTGCTGGTGTAATGGTTCCAGTGCAAAATACAAGTGTGCCAGCGGGCCTGGCTTTATTCAGTGCCTTATTCGGCGCCTTGTTAAGTGCGCTCTGGGCTTATGATGGCTGGGCCAATATTACTTATATCACAGGTGAAATAAAAAATCCACAAAAAAATGTTCCGATTGCGATTACCGGGGGGGTTATCATAGCCATGACTTTATACATTCTGGTCAACTACGCATATATGCAAGTGTTACCTATATCGGCTCTTGCGGCAATCAATGAAAATGAAGTAGCTGCTGCAAAAGCAGCCGGTGTAATGATGGGCGATGCAGGAACAATTACCATTTCTATATTGATTATGATTTGCACTTTTGGAGCTGTGAATGCCTGTATCATGGTCTACCCACGATTGTATTACCGGATGGCACAGGAAGGATCTTTTTTCAAAAAAGCCGCATTCGTTCATCCAGTTTTTCGTACACCCTATATCTCTTTATTGTATTCGTGTATATGGAGCAGTATATTGGTGCTCACAGGAACGTTTGATTTGCTTACCAACCTTGTAATTTTTACTGGTTTTCTTTTTTTTGGCGCGATTGCCTGGGGATTGATTCGTATGAAAAGAAAGGGGTTGATTACTACCAAAGTGATTGGCTATCCGTTTACACCCATCATCATCATCTTATTTTCTGCCGTGCTGGTTATTAATACGGTGATGGTTCAACCGCAACAATCGTTGTTTGGCCTATTGCTCGTATCGAGTGGAGTGCCTCTTTATTATTATTTCAACAACTCAACTAAAAGCAAGAAATAGTATCGTATGAAATTTAGTAACATGAAACTTTTTGAAAGGAGGATTTTCTCATAGAGTTAATCCGGTACCATGCTGTTCTAAGAAGCATCTATTTAAAAATAAAACCTTTAATAACTACTAACTTTAATCCATGAGAAAAATTATCTTTTTAATATTATTCCCCTTACCATTATTTGCTCAAAAATTTACTTCTGCAGAAATTACACGCTGGCAGAAACAAGCCAAACAAATTAGTATTATTCGAGATAATTGGGGTATTGCTCATGTTTATGGAAAAACAGATGCAGATGCAGTATTTGGATTATTGTATGCACAGTGCGAAGACGATTTCAAACGTGTAGAGATGAACTACATTGAAAAATTGGGGCGTATGGCAGAAGTAAAAGGCAAAGAAGCGCTTTATAGCGATTTATATATTCGCTTGATTATTGATTCAGCGGCTGCAGTGGCCGATTATCAAAAAAGTCCGGCATGGCTAAAAAAATTATTACAAGCTTATGCAGATGGAATTAATTTTTACCTATATAAAAACCCAACCACCAAACCTGCACTATTGAAACACTTCAAACCCTGGTTTCCCTTATTATGGACCGACGGAAGTATTGGTGCGATAAATACTGGTGATATTACAGAAATTGATCTAAAGGAATTTTACGATTCAAATAATGCATCGGCCGCAATCAAAAAAATGCCTTTGGAAGAAAGAGTAGATGGTTCAAATGGATTTGCAATTGCTCCTTCAAAGTCGGCATCCGGTAACTCGATATTATATATTAATCCACATACCACTTTTTATTTTCGACCAGAAATACAAATGGCGAGCCAGGAAGGATTGAATGTATATGGAGCAGTTACCTGGGGGCAGTTTTTTATATACCAGGGATTTAATCAATACTGTGGGTGGATGCACACGTCGGGCAATACAGATGTTGCTGATCTATACACGGAAAAAATAATTAATAAAAATCGCAAGTATTATTATGAATACAACAAAGTGCTTAAGCCCGTTACTGAAAAGAAAATCATATTAAAAATTAAAAGCGGCGATACCCTGCAAACTAAAATTATCACCACTTATTTTACGCACCATGGACCGGTAATGGGTAAACGAAATGGGCAGTGGGTAAGTGTACGATCATACAACAGATCTCTAAATGGCTTAATGCAGTGCTGGTTACGAAATAAAGCAAAGGGGTTGGATGACTATAAGAAAGTGATGAACCTGCGGGGAAATACGTCAAACAATACAGTATTTGCCGATAACAAAGGGAATATAGCCTATTGGCATGGAAACTATATTCCAAAACGAGATATAAAATATAATTGGGGAAAACCAGTGGATGGATCAAACAATTTAACGGAGTGGAGGGGTATTCATACCGTTGATGAAACGGTTCATATTTATAATCCTGCCAATGGATGGTTGCAAAATTGTAATTCTACGCCGTTCACGGCTGCAGGTGCTAATAGCCCAAAAAAAACTTCCTATCCTGCGTATATGGCGCCAGATGGCGAAAATTTTCGTGGATTAAATGCCGTAAGAGTACTGAGCCGGGAAAATAAATTTACGATCGATAAGATTATTGCAGCTGGTTATGATACCTATCTGAGTTCTTTCGAAATTCTTGTTCCCGCATTGGTAAAATCTTTTGAAAAAACAGTTCCGGCCACTGATCCCCGTTATTTAGAATTGATAGAACCCATTCAAACTCTTAAAAATTGGAATTATTATGCCGATAAAAATTCAGTGGCAACTACTCTGGCAATTGAATGGGCTCAAAAATTAAATTCGTCTATACAGCAGGTATATATAGAGGAAGGAGAAGTTGATCAGGTTTCTAAAACAAAACAATTCGCCGCTAAAGCAGACCCTTTGCTATTAATACAACCATTCCAGGATGCAATATCCATTCTTAAAAAAGATCACGGAACCTGGCAGGTACCCTGGGGAAATATAAATCGATTTCAACGATTAACCGGAAATCTCACTGAAAAATATGACGACGAGCAACCTAGTTTACCAGTAGGTTTTGTATCTGCAACCTGGGGATGTTTGCCTTCGTATGTTAGCCGATTTGGCACCACAACTCAAAAACGTTATGGTTATAATGGTAACAGTTTCGTTTGTGCTGTAGAGTTTGGAAAACGAATTGTTGCAAAATCAGTATTAGCAGGGGGAGTCAATGGCAATCCTTCGTCTCCCTATTTTACTAACCAGGCAGCATTGTACACCAATGGAGAATTTAAGGATATTCTATTTTATAAAGAGGATGTTGTAAAAAAGGCAACAAAAACTTACCGGCCTGGAGAATAATCAAACCAAAATACCTTACTAATGAACAGAAGAAATTTTTTGAAAAATAGTTCCGCTGCGGGACTATCCGTTGGAGCCGCTTCTATTATTGCCTGTAACGAATCTAACCAGGTAAAAAAAGAAGAGCAGATTAGTACTGATTCATTTGTATTGAACGAGGTTACTATTGATGATTTGCAGCAAAAGATGAAATCGGGAACTTACAGTTCTGTACAAATTACTCAGCTTTACCTCGATAGAATTAATGCAATCGATAAAGCAGGATCAAAACTTAATTCAATAATTGAACTCAACCCGGATGCCATTGCTATAGCTACAGAGCTAGATGCTGAAAGAAAAAATGGAAAAGTTCGTAGTGCTTTACACGGTATTCCTGTTCTAATAAAAGACAATATCGATACGGGTGATAAAATGCAAACAACAGCGGGTGCGCTTGCATTAGAAGGACATATTGCAAAGAATGATGCGTTCATTGTTGGTAAACTTCGCGAAGCAGGTGCTGTATTGTTAGGTAAAACCAATTTAAGTGAATGGGCAAATTTTCGTTCCACCAATTCCTGCTCGGGTTGGAGTAGTCGTGGCGGGCAAACAAAATGCCCTTATATATTAGATCACAATCCCTGTGGTTCCAGCTCAGGATCAGGCGTAGCAGTATCAGCCAATTTATGCGTAGTTGCAATTGGTACTGAGACAGATGGATCTATTACATGTCCTGCTTCGGTAAATGGGATTGTTGGAATAAAACCAACCGTAGGATTATTAAGCCGTTCAGGTATTATCCCGATTTCCTCCACACAAGATACGGCCGGCCCATTGGCAAGAACAGTTAAAGATGCCGCGCTTTTTTTAAGTGTGCTAACAGGAATCGATTCATCTGATGCTATAACGGAAACCAGCATGGGTAAATCGAAACCAGACTATTCAAAATTTTTAGACGCTGGTGCATTAAATGGTAAACGTATTGGCATCGACCGCAAAAAGAAAAGTATCAATCAACATCTTAATTCACTGCTGGAAGAAGCGATTGCGCTGATAGTTAAACGGGGAGCCATCATCGTAGATATTGAATACCTCTCGAAAATAAATGAACTGGGAAATTACGAATTAACAATTATGCAGTATGAATTTAAGGCTGGGGTGAATAGCTATTTATCCAGTGCAAATCATAAAACAAAATCACTTAAAGACGTAATTGAATTCGATAAAAATAATGAAGATAAGGCGATGCCCTATTTTAAACAGGAACAGTTGGAAAAAAGTGAACTTAAAGCTGGATTGGACAGCAAAGAATATAAAGAAGCGCTGGCTAAAGGAAGAGATGTTTCCCGAAAAATAATTGATACGGTAATTGCCGAAAATAAATTAGATGCAATTGCCGGTATGACAATGGGCCCAGCCTGCAGTATTGATTCCATTTACGGAGACCGCTGGGGAGATGATTTTCTAACACAGCCCGCTGCTATGGCCGGATACCCGCACATTTCTGTACCCTGCGGACTGGCCTATGCCTTACCGGTAGGAATTTCATTTTTTGCAGGTGCTTATACAGAACCCCAACTAATTGGTATTGCCTATGCCTTTGAGCAGGCTTCTAAAAAAAGAATAGTTCCTACATTTAAAAAATCATTTCTTGATTAAACAATAGTCCAATTGATGAAAAAAATTATTTTGCTTCTTTTACTTTATTCAAAGGTAATCTATGGGCAGACGTCCTATGATATTATCATCCGCAATGGAAAAATTATTGATGGTACCGGCAATAGTTGGTATTATGCAGATATTGCTATCAAAGATGGTAAGATCATGGAAATTGGAAAACTTTCAAGCACAACGGCTACCAATATTATTGATGCAAAGGGTTTAATTGTAGCTCCTGGTTTCATTGATGTTCATGGACATATTGAAACCGGAATATTTACACGGCCCACCGCTGATAATTATATTTATGATGGAGTTACTACGGTGATAACAGGTAACTGTGGTGGTTCAGAAATAAACATTCCATTATTTTTTAAACGAATCGATAGTGCAGGTACTTCTATTAATATAGCTACATTAGTTGGGCACAATACAGTACGTGCAGCTATTATGGGAAGAGATAATCGACAACCCAACTTAGAAGAGCAACAAAAAATGGAGTTATTGGTAGAACAATGCATGAAAGACGGAGCATTGGGATTATCTACCGGGTTAATTTATGTACCGGGAACTTATGCAAAAACGGAAGAAGTAGTTGGACTTGCAAAAGCAGCAGCAAAATACGGTGGACTATACGCCTCGCATATACGAAATGAAGAAAGTAGTGTGTCAGAAGCTATTGAAGAAGCAATTAATGTAGGAAGGCAGGCAAATCTACCTGTGCAGATATCTCATTTCAAAGTTGGCGGCAAAGCCAATTGGGGCCGATCTACAGAAACGTTGGGGTTAATTGCACAAGCACGCAGGGAAGGATGGGATGTTACGATAGATCAATATCCTTATGCTGCCAGCAGTACTAACCTTGGGGTACGCTTACCGAGCTGGGCCGTTGCCGGTACACAAGATTCTATTAATACTCGAATAAAAAATCTGGAAACCAGGAAACAAATCATTAAGGAAATGTTAGCCGAAATCAATCGATATAAATTCAAAAATTACAGTTTTGCTGTTGTAGCAAATTATGGGGCTGATAGCACATACAACGGAAAAAATATTTCTGAAATAAATAAAATGATGGGCCGAAAAGCAAAGCCAAAAGAAGAAGCAGAAACTATTTTGGATATGATAGAGAAAGGAGGCGCACAAATGATTTACCATTCAATGAATGAAGTGGATGTAAAAAATATCATGAAGTATCCATTTAGTATGATAGGTGCTGATGCAGGTGTTCCTACCCCTGGAATAAGTATGCCGCATCCGCGCGCCTATGGAACCAATGCAAGAATATTAGGCAAGTATGTTCGTGAAGAGAAAGTGATTTCATTAGAAGAAGCGAATAGAAGAATGACTTCATTAGCAGCCCAAAAATTTCATTTGAAAGATCGGGGGTTATTGAAAGAAGGAATGGCGGCTGATATAGTCATTTTCGATGAGAAGGAGGTAAATGATAAAGCAACATTTGAGCAACCTCATCAATATTCAATAGGATTTAAATTTATTTTGGTTAATGGACAATTGGTGTTAGAGAATAGTTTGCATACAACTATTAAGAGCGGAAGAGCTTTGTATGGAACAGGAATGGTTAGATAGAATTCAAGGGAAATGTCTGACACATCCGATTTTTTATTTCAAGATCGCAGTTGTTATTATATGAATCTACGCAGTTAATTTGATGCCGCGAAAGCGCGAAGGGTTTAGTAAACAAAATGTTCAGATTGCATTTGCTTTTTAAAAAATATTTGCACTAGTTTTATCGCCGCGAAAGCGCGAAGGGTTTAGTAAACAAAATGTTCAGATTGCATTTGCTTTTTAAAAAATATTTGCACTAGTTTTATC
>JBJXDV010000515.1:0-6525 GCA_046153465.1 Chitinophagaceae bacterium | reverse complement strand
ATTGCTGCAGGTGTTAGAAAGAATTTTCCATTTTCCCTGCCGGTTGAAAGAGTACCGTCATTTTTCCTTTTCACTTACCTGTGTTCAAACATGGTGGGCGTTCATTGGTAAAAAATAATATAGCGTTTAGTGTTTTCAATTTCGGCATATCAGAAAATTACTATTTCACTTTTGGTATTCTTATCCGTTGCCCGTCTGTAAGCACCCAGTTAAGATGCGTAATTCTTCCACTCGCATTTTTTATAAAAACGATTGTTGTCAAGTCGTTTTTTATAAAAAATGTTGAATCATTCAATGCATAATTAATAACCGGCGGCCCGCCTTTTATATGGGAAACCAAACGACCGTTTTCTATCCTTAAAGTGTCATATACATTTTTTGGCCATTGGTAAATGCCGGTATAATCATTTAGTTTTTTTGAATTAACAGTTACTTCCCTGAAATAATTTACACTAACAGGGCTTGCAGTACGAACAGCCATTTTCCATTTGCCATTATTTTGTACAAATACTTTGGTAATACGGATATTCTCAAAAAGTGAATCTCCATAAATAACCTCATACATTTTGGCAATGCCTGTTAATACGGCCGTATTGCCAAATAACTGAAACCGGATATCATGTATAGTATCTGCGTATCCGTCCACCAGATCGTGTGCAGATGCATAAGAAGAAATGAGTAAATTTCCATTTTCAAAAACATTTATCAAACTGTCTTCACAAAGTATGGCGAAGCGTTCACTGCGATGTGATGTATCTTTTAATAAACTTTGTTGCTGCGAATTAATGGTAAGAATGATTTGCTTTATACTATCCGGATTTAGCAAATCGTTTTGTAGTGAGGGGTGATTATTACAGTTTACAAAAGCCAGCGTAATAAAAATTAGCATTGTACTTGTGACTGAATTTGTCATTTAAAGAAATTTACTGGTTTAACTCTTTGATCCTTCGCTGTTGTTTGCTTGTGGTTTATTTGAGGGCAATAGATGTTATTACATTGCAGCTAACATAGCTATATGCTCAATTTACCTATTCCGGCTGCAATTTTCATTTTAATACTTATAGATAACTGGCGTTTGGCCTAGCGGCCCGTAAGGTGCATTGGTATAAATAAAATTGGGCAGCCTTGCATCAGGTGAATATGAATCCACCATCATCCCATCGCCGGAAGGTAAAAAGATACCCAGATAATCATTTACTGATATAGAGGCACCGCCGGAAAGGTATTTATATCCAGACATATAAACCCTGGCACCGGTTTGCTTATAGATATGTTGTAACTGCGTATTTTGAGAATATAGAACCGGCTGATTATTTTCGGTATAAACAGTATTGATACCGTCTGGTTGAAAATGAATATTGCTAAGGTCGGGATATGCATAGGGAACGGGGGATAAAGAACCCGGCCACAACGGCCCGTGCCAATGGGTACCGAAGACCGAAAAGCCTGCAGCCGGAAAAATATCTAAATCAAAAGTGGGGGGTTGTGTAGCATCAGCAGAAATGCCGCTGAGTTTTTTTCTGTCGGTAATGTAAATGTAATTGGTAGTTATTGGCATAAAGGTAGTCTTGATATTAGTAGTAATACGGGTACGGCCATCGGGCAGGCTGTCTATACTGTTGATGCTACCTTTAATACTATCATACCTGAATTCAGTATTGTTTATAAAGAAAACAAAATGCGAATACATGAAAAATGTACTGTCCGTATCAAATTTTAAGGAACAGGGCATACGGTATTGAAAACCCCGTTTGTCCAATGTGCCCACCCATTCGGTGTTTTTTAAAAAAGCTGCATACGATTGCGGGGTGCCGGGTGCTGGTACAATAACTGGGCTTTTTTTACAAGCTGCAAAGCAGGTTACCATTGCTAAAAATAAAAGGAATATTTTCATTATAAATTGTTTAATGAGTGATATTTATTTTAATGCTTTATTTTTTTACTTCTAATGCAGCTAATCTTTTTTCTAGTAATTCTATTTGCTTTTGCTGGCTTTCAATAATAGCTTGTTGTTCCTGTACAGCTTTTGTTAGTGGGACTACAAACTCTGCATATCGTATGGTATATAACTGATCCGGTGTTACTGGTTTGGTATAGCCACTAAAGTTGTAACCTGTTGCAATAGCTGCCTGCTCTACTTCCTGAGCTAAAAAGCCGGTGTAGGTTATTTTTTCACCATTATATTTACCAGCAAAATTTAGGGTGTCTTTTATTTTTCTTACATCACTAATGGCATCGTTGCTGATGTTGTAAGTAACAGGCCGCAGCTTCATTATAAAATCCAGACCTTTTACATCTTCTTTAATATTTCTTTTTATTCTTTCATCAGATACAATACCCCAGTTTACTTTGCCGCCAATAAATAAAGTGCTGGAGTTACCGATGATAGCCTGGTTGGAGACACCGTTTTGAAAAGCCCCATTGTTACCAATTCCTATACAATTAAAAAGATTGCCGGAAGCATTACCTGAGTTAATGCCAATAGCTATATTATCACCACCCGTTGTGTTCAAAGAAAGTGCATTTAATCCAATAGCGGTATTACTAGCTCCGGTGGTGTTAGAATTAAGTGCATTACTGCCATTTGCGGTATTAAAAAACCCTGTTGTGTTAAAACTAAGTGTATTTACTCCATTAGCTGTATTGCTAAATCCTGTTGTATTGGAATTAAGTGCACTTACTCCATTAGCAGTATTTTCTCCTCCCGATATGTTGCTACCTAATGCACCATATCCGATGGCGGTATTATAATTTCCTATTGTATTATCATTAAGTGAAGCATATCCGTTAGCAGTATTTGCAGATCCTGTAGTATTAGAAGAAAGTGCACTTGCTCCATTGGCAGTATTTTCAAAACCAGCACTGTTTGAAAGGAGTGCCCTATGGCCATAGGCTGTGTTTCCAGATCCACTTGTATTTGAAAAAAGTGATTTAAAACCTGTGGCAGTATTATTACTTCCATTATTTTGAAATAATGCTCCACGGCCTATTGCGGTATTATAAGAACCGACAGTATTAGAATAAAGTGCACTTGGGCCTATGGCTGTATTTTCACCGCCAGTAGTGTTATTCAACAATGCGTAAGTACCAATGCCGGTAAGCGAAAAACCGGTGGTATTGGAAGAGCCTGCCTGCGCCTCGGCAAATGTATTACCCAATGCGCCACCTGCCGCATTGTTTAATTTGCCGGCACTAACACCAATAAAAATATTGGTGGCATCGTCTGAGTGAATATGCAAAAGGTCGTTACCGGCAGCATTGCGCAACCTTATTAAAGGGCTGCTGTTGGATTGTGTATTATTGGCATCAACAACTAATTGCGATGTATCGGCAGAGCCTTTTATATGCAGCTTGCCCTTTGGTAAGTTTGTACCTATACCGGTATTTTGTGCATACACACCGGCAACAAATAAAAATTGCAGGACGATGACAAGTATGTTTCTTTTTATTTTATTTTTCATAACTCAGTTTTTATTAGTTGCATTATTTTTCTTTTTTAATAATTCTATTTCTCTTTTTAATTTTTCTATTATTGCCTGCTGCTCCTGCATGGCTTTTACCAGCGGTACTACAAATTCTGCATACCTTAATCCATAAAATCCAAACTCATTTTTGGGTACATCGTAGCCGCTAAATTCGTAGTTGACTGCTTTGGCTGCCTGCTCTACTTCCTGTGCTAGAAAGCCGGTGTATTTTATTTTTTCTCCATCATATTTGCCCGGGAAATTAAGTGTGTCTTTGTTTTTGCTTATTGCATTTATAGCGGCATTGCTGATGTTGTAAGTAACGGGCCGCAGCTTCATTATAAAATCAAGCCCTTTCACATCTTCCTTAACATTATTTTTTACACGGGCATCCGAAAGGGCAGTCCAGTTTACTTTGCCCCCAATAAATAAAGTGCTTGTATTACCAATAAGAACCTGGTTGGATGCACCGTGCAGGTAGGCACCATCGTTACCAATGCCGATTGTGTTAAAAAGATTTGTAAAACCAGGGGCAGTACCAGCATCATGGCCTATTGCAATATTATTGCTGCCAGCAATAATATTAAACAAGGCGTTTATTCCAATTGCTGTATTGTAACTTCCGGTATTAGAGCGAAGTGCCTCTGCCCCAATGGCCGTATTATTAATACCTATTGTGTTAGAATAAAGGGCATTTACCCCGGTTGCGGTATTGTTAATGCTTCCGGTATTGCGATAAAGTGCCTGATAGCCGGTAGCAGTATTGTTGCCGCCAGTATTGTTAAAAGCAAGCGACAGACTTCCAACAGCGGTATTGCTAACACCGGTAGTGTTATTATTAAGTGAAAAACGTCCGATTGCTGTATTATCTATTCCCGATAAAATTGCTGTTGGCTGATTGGAATAAAGCGCAGAATATCCGATTGCCGTATTGCCACTTACCCAGGCATTATTTGAGTTACTAAATGATTGGTTATATAATGCATCAACTCCTATAGCTGTATTTTCGCTAGCTGTAGTATTGGAATAAAGTGCCTCACGTCCGATAGCTGTATTTAAAAATCCATCTGTATTCTTATGAAGAGCCTGGTATCCGTTTGCAGTATTGCCTAGCCCTGTATTGTTGGTAAAAAGTGCTTTGTATCCATTTGCAGTATTGGTGGTTCCTGTAGTGTTGTTAAAGAGTGCCTGCAATCCGTTGGCAGTATTACGTGAAGCTGTAGTGTTTGAAAAAAGTGCCTGATAGCCATTTGCAGTATTTTCACTTCCTGTTGTATTTGAAATAAGTGCACCTCTTCCATTGGCAGTATTATAATTTCCAGTTGTATTAAGGCCTAATGCACTGTAGCCATTGGCGGTATTTCCTATTCCTGTTGTATTGGAATAAAGTGCAACTCTTCCATTTGCATTATTTTCACTTCCAGTTGTATTGGAAAAAAGTGCCTCTACTCCAATGGCAGTATTTTCACTTCCCGTTGTGTTGTTATAAAGTGCATTATATCCAAGCGCAACGTTGTAAGTACCTGTTGTAACAAAATCAAGTGTACGAAAACCAATTGCCGTATTAGCGGAAACGGAATCAATTATCCCAGCATTTATATTATTTATCCGAAACTTTAATGGTTGTGCATCAGTAGTGCCAATAAAATTTGTAGTAGCTGTACCAGTATTGCCCGTTAGATTCCATCCATTATTGCCAGCCGATAGCTGGCTCCATATAGTTCCACTATAAAACCAAAATGTTTTGGTATCGGTATCAAAAACCTGCAAACCTATAGCTGGTGTAGTAATAGCGGTGCGTTGAACTGTTGTCATCCGTGGAATTAATAGACCTTTGGTAGTACTTTTTACATCCAGCATTGCACTGGAATCGGGAGTGGGATTGTTTATACCAACCGACTGGCAAACACTTATTACTGGTGATAATACTATAAGTAACAAACACCTAAAAAGGATAAATGATTTCATTATAAGCGATTTTTTCAAATTTCATTCTTTCATCAAATTATATAAACCCACATTGAGCCATTAACAGAAATGGGTGAGCGGTAGGCTACGAAAAGAATTTTTCTCTTTACATTTGATATGTATTAACCTGTTATATGATTAAAGAAAAAATTTTAGTGATCGGCGCCTCCGGGCAAATTGGTGTTGAGCTTACGATGGCCCTGCGAGGGATTTATGGCAATGCTAATGTAGTAGCTTCGGATCTACGGGAACAAAATCCTTTGTTGTTAGGAACCGGCCCTTATGTAAGCCTCGATGTGATGAATAAGGAAATGCTGCATGTTCAGGTTATTCGTCAGAATTTTACCCAGATTTATTTGTTAGCTGCCATCCTTTCAGCAACGGGTGAAAAAAATCCCAACCTCGCCTGGAATCTTAATATGAATGGACTGTTGAATGTATTGGATATTGCACGTGAGGAAAAGATTCGAAAGGTATATTGGCCTTCTTCTATTGCCGTATTTGGCCCAACATCTCCCAAACAAAACTGTCCGCAACAAACCATTATTGAACCCAGTACTGTATATGGCATCAGTAAATATGCCGGCGAATTTTGGTGCAACTATTATTTCCAACGGTATGGGGTAGATGTTCGTAGTATCCGTTACCCGGGTTTAATCAGTTATAAATCTGCTCCCGGTGGTGGTACCACTGACTATGCTGTTGAAATTTTTCACGAAGCCATTGAAGAGAAAACCTATGAATGTTTTTTGCTAGAGAATACTTATCTGCCGATGATGTATATGCCCGATGCCATTCGTGGTACCATTGAATTAATGGAAGCGCCGGCTGATAAAATTTCTATACGCACTTCTTATAATTTATCGGGTATGAGTTTTTCACCCAAAAAAATAGCAGCAGAAATTAAAAAACATATACCAGATTTTTCAATTACTTATAAAGCGGATGCACGCCAAAACATTGCTGATAGCTGGCCGCAAAGTATTGATGATACCGTTGCCCGCACCGATTGGGGATGGAAACAGGAATATAACCTCGAGAAAATGACACTTGATATGTTTACTAATCTCAAACTTATTTAATGAAATTATTA
>JBJXDV010000514.1:0-11464 GCA_046153465.1 Chitinophagaceae bacterium | reverse complement strand
GCAAGATTTTTTTTATTCACCATAACCTATGATTTCATTATTTGTAATCCTCCATTTTTCGAAAACGACCTTGTCTCATTAAAAGAAGAGGACCAGGTAGCAAAGCACAGCAAACAGCTTACCCTTGAAGAATTAATTATTGTTATAGAAAAAAATCTTTCAGAAAATGGAAGTTTCGGTATACTACTACCTTATCATCGCGTAACATATTTTAATGAATTGGCAGCTTCTAAAAAATTTTACCCAACTGAAATAGTATTGGTAAAACAAACACCAAAGCACAATTATTTCAGGGCAATTACCACGTACAGCAGAAACTCCTCAATTATTATTAAAGAAACTGAGTTAACAATTAAGGAAGATGGAATATATTCTAATAGTTTTATTGATCTTTTGAAAGATTATTACCTTAAGCTATAGCGAGTAATAATTTTCGGTATTCAATGATCTGTTATGATAAAAATCATTATAAATAAATAGCAAACCGTAGCCACTGCAAACCACAAACAAAAAACTTGTATTCAAACCCTCATCGTCCTTCAGCATACTCTTTTAAATAGGAAAAATGGCCGGTTAGCATTCCCTTCTCTACGATCGTTGCCTTATTTATTATTTCGGAACCGCCTTTCACAATATCTTCTAATACAAACTTTATTAATTGTTCTCCAAAATATCGACTGGCATCGCGGGGCAATTCGTTTGGCAGGTTTCCAACAGCCATTATATCAATCGAATTACTTAAATACGGATCCGTTTTTTGAAACGTTTTTTTATCAATTCCATAGATGGGATCAAGAATACTTTGATCGCCGAGGTTGATAGGAACCGAGCCGCCGGAATCATCTGTAATATCTGCGATAGTTTGAATAATAAAATTCTCATTCGTTACTTCTTCTTTTTCAAACAAGCGGGGAATATTCTCATCCCAATAAACACCATTCATTAAGATGTCTGTTTGAGAAGTATAGGAAGAAAATAAACAGCGATAGTTTCCAGGATATTCATGAAAGTCCTGTCGGTTATAAACACCATCTTTTGGATTTGAATAAAGATCGGCCCCTCGCAATTGAGTATAAACCGGGTAGGCAAATCTTCTTTTCAAGTAATCTTCGGGCTCCACTTCATGAATACCCATCAGGTTCATTACTTCCAATACGCCATGTGCAACACGACCCGAACCAGTAACCGCAATTTTCACATTGGGTAAGCGCAACCCAAAATAAGTGTGAATCAGTTCCCGAAAACTACGTTGCTTGTAAACGCGATCGAGGTTAAACAATCCAGTTCGTTTTCCATAAGCCATCATGCCATTGTGTGCACCAACAACACCTGCAAAAAAACCGAATCCAATAATGCGTAAACCATCTTCATGTTCCAGGCACTCGTAATCAATTAGTGTAATTTTTTTTTGAATGATTGCCTGCAACAACTTTCGGTTATGCGCCTGTTTCTTTTTTGTATGTGAAAAAAACAAATAGGTTTTACCTTCCTTCAATTGTTCAATGGGCACCTCTTTTATCCCCATTAAAATATCGCAATCATCAATTTCTTCTTTTACAACCACGCCTGCCAAAGCGTATTCCCGATCAGAAAAGCAGCGCTCGTTCGAATGCTGCACAACAATTTGAACATCCGTTGAATTTTTGTGTACCCATTTGCATTGGGCGGGTGTTAATGCCACCCGGTTGTCTGCAGGTATTTTTCCTTCCCGTATCAATCCTATTTTTATCATATCAAAACTTTGCGCCGGCAATTTACATTTTACAATCTATATTGGTGGAACTACCTTTGGGGTATGAATTATTTTGAATTGTTTGAGATTCCGGTTCAACTAAAGGTTGATGCGAATGCACTCAAAAGTAAATTTTATAATTTAAGCCGTAAATATCATCCGGATTTTCATACTCAGGATTCGTTGGAAATTCAACAGGAAGTATTGGAAAAATCTTCTGTGCTTAATAAAGCATGGAAAACCTTTCAAAACCCAGATGAAACGTTAAAATATGTTTTACAATTAAAGAAATTACTGGAAGAGGAAGAGAAATATGCGTTATCGCCAGTCTTTCTTATGGAAGTTATGGAAATAAATGAGCAACTGATGGAAGCAAAAGCGGAAGGAGATGAACCCGCAATGGAAAAGATACGATCGACTATTGAACAATTTCAACATAACATCTATGCGCCTGTTAAAAACTATATTGAGGGCTATTCGGAGAATACTGGCTCCGAAGAAGAATTGCTGCAGGTAAAGACATACTATTTTAAGAAAAAATACCTGCAGCGTATTTTGGATGGCTTGCCTTGATGCCGTAATATTGTAGTCCTGTTTCATGCCCATGTGGCGGAATTGGTAGACGCAGCAGACTCAAAATCTGCCGTTCGCAAGGATGTGAAGGTTCGATTCCTTTCGTGGGCACTTAACCAGCAACATTGCTGGTTTTTTTATGCATATACAATCGAGGCAGTATTAAATACAAATAAAATCTCGCAAAGGCGCTACGACACAAAGAAGAAATATTGAAGACCAAACGTTGCGACTTTGCGTCGTTGCGAGAAAAACATATTTAAAATACTTTTGACAACTTTTTTTTTATGCATATACAATCAGCGGTGTCATTTTAGGCTTCAACCTCAAATGTCGTCATTACTCCAAGAGGCAAAATAATACCGATAAAAGTTCAAAAATATTTTTCGACGAATAATTATTTGTTTTGCAACAACAGGTTATTTATATCTACTATAACAGTAGTTAATCCGTAACACGCAATAAAGGGATCTTCACGAAAAAAGTGGTACCAATCCCTTCTTCTGTTTCAAACCATAGTTCCCCATCGGCATTTTCAATGATACTTTTACTCATTGCTAAACCAAGACCGGTACCCGATGATTTTGTCGTAAAGTTTGGTGTGAAAATTTTAGAACGTGTTTGTTCCGGAATTCCTTCTCCGTTATCAGTAATACTAATAATAATATAATCGTCAATTAATTTTTCCTGAACCCTGATCAATCTGCGTTCGCGACCAGAAGCGGCTTCAATACCATTTTGAAGCAGGTTAGTAAACAACCTGTTCAACTGTGTTTTATCTGCAAATAAAAATATTTTTTGATTGATGGGTTCCCATCTAAAATTAAGATTTTCCGTAGCCTCATAAAGAGCCGCTAAGGAATTTATCATTTCATGTAAATCAAAGACCTCTTTGCGTGGATTACCGATATTGGCGAATTGCGAAAAATCGGATGCGATTTTCGATAAATGATCTATTTGTTCTACCAATGTTTTTGCAACACTATTCGTCATTTCTTTTACGCTTGGCGAGTTATTATCAATGGCTTTTTGCAAATACTGTATACTTAGCTTCATAGGCGTTAGAGGATTTTTTATTTCATGAGCAACCTGTCTCGCCATTTGCCTCCAGGCATCTTCACGTTCGTTTTTTGCTAAAGCCACTGCGCTTTCTTCTAATTTCTGCACCATTTTATTATATTCCTTTACCAATTCTCCAATTTCATCATTTCGTTTCCATTCAATTGCCTGGTTTATTTTTCCCAAATTAATATCACGCATCTTAAGACCGATAAGTGTAAAAGAATAGGTGATACGATTCGTAATAAACAATGATATCGCGCCGGCTACCAGGAAAATAAATGCATTTAGATTGATAAGCGTAACTAAAAAATTAGAAATCTCCTGCTTCAATTCACCCTGTGTACTGTACGATGGAACATTTAAAAAAGCAAATACCTCGCCACTGCTGTTACGAATAGGATTATAGATGCTGAGATAATTTACTTTTCCCATTTTCTCTTTTTTGACACATTGAACCGCGTTTTCAATATGCAGGCTGTAATAGGCATCAGGATTCATTTTTTCGCTAAGCACTCCCTTATTATAGATGAGTGGCTTGGATGTAATTTTCAGGTTGCCTTGCGGATCATACAGGTTCACATCTGTTCCATGAATCTCTGAAATATCTTTCATTAATTTTTCAAGACCCTTATTCACTCCATTATCAAAAAGAGGAATTCCGTCGTTAAAAACACTATGATCTTTGAAACGGGTTTCAATCTGATTAACCATTACCTGCATAGCACGACTTAACCTTTCCTCGTTATTACGATCATACCGATTGATAAAAAAAAGTATCGTAGCTACGCCAATTACAATAAACGATAAAAGACTGATTAAGATAATAGTACTGTGAATCTGCATTCTGATGCTGAACTGCCAGTTTTTTTTGAGATGTTTCCACCGAAAGCGACTTCTTATAATCACCGTTACGAGCCAATAGAGGGCCAATAAAAAAAGAAATGTACTAAAGAGAAAGGCAAACAACGTAATTGCTTCAATAAATGAATTATTCTTTCGTACAATGATTACCACCTTATCTGCAGAATGTCGATACCATAGCTCTTCGTAAGAACCATTCGTACGCATTTCAAATTCTTTTAAAGGCACCTGCGTTGGCTTTAAAAGAATCGGAAAAGCATATTCGTTATAATAGGAAATCAATTCCAACTCTGTATAGATACCATAGGAGTATAACGGTGAATACTCAGGAAGTATTTCTTTGGATTGTTTAAACAGTTCAGGTATCAACGCATCACTTTTGTATCTTTTTGGATCTGCCAAAATAACAAAATAACCAATCCTGATACCATTAGCATTTTTAACTTCCTTCAAAAAAATATATGAAAACTTATCAAAAGATCTTTCGAAATAGCGAAGATCGATTATAGGAGTTGTTCGTCCCTGGAATTGAAAAATAGTATTTAATGTGTCAAATGAAATAGGATCTTCATTGAACAAGGGTACAGGCGAAGATTCTCCATTAAACGTATAGATATGTGTTTCGTATTTATTAAGGTATAAGTTGAAATTTTTATTTATTATACTATCCTTTAAACGTGCATTTGACTCTTTGCTGTAAAAACGCTCAAAAATAGGGGCAAGGAAATCGTTATCAAGATAAGTATAGGTTATACTCATCAGCCGTTCATTGGTAGGATCTGCCTGCACGGATAATTTTTCAGCAAACAATTTTCGTTGAGCCAATTCAATTTTCCTATTTTCGGCAACAATTACAGATGCAATTGAAAAAGAAAAAACAAACAACCAAAACAATACTTCCGAAACATTTAATTTGAACCGCAATCCGGAAAATACTTCCTGCTGCATCATCCACATAAAGCCCATCAACCAAACCAGTACGAATAAGTTAAGCTCAATTATATCGGAGTTTTGAATAAAAGTTAAGATTAGCAATCCTATTGCCGCGGTTATAATATAAATAATAAAATACCCGCTTCCGGTTAGATGCCGCCTCACTTTTAAAATTGGCTGTGCAAAGAAAAAATAAGTTAATGCAAGTGTACCAAGAATAACAAATCCAATTACACGGTATTTTGATAAACTAAAAACATTTGTAACATTAAAAGAAATTTGCGCATCGGCAACCATGCTTTGTAAAATGCGCGCAAAAAGGAATGTAAGGATTACGAGTAAACCCATTAAAAAAACAGCGACCGTCCAATTTTTCCATTTTACATTAAATCGCTTTAACCAGATTGTTCCTATCCTACGGTTTATAAAAATCGAGACCCAGCATAATAAAAGTGAGTTTAAGCATAGATCTCCCAATGAACTTAGTACAAAACTGGAACCATAAATCGCTGGATCGAACAATTCAAATTGCCTAAAATCTAATAAGGAAGGAAAAAAATAGGTTGTAAGCCGCAAAAGCCCAATTACCAGGATAAGAAATCCGGTTCCCCACCACAATCCTTTTTTTGCAGCAATGGCATGTGCCGTAAGATGAATGTACCAAAACAATAAAAAAACACCTAACAAAACAATACCGATCGTAAACCAACTGCTGCGCTGATGTTTTAAACTTATTTGTTTCAGGTAAAAAAGGATGTTGCCGTAAGAACTTTTTATAACATAATCGGTGGGTGTAAAACTAAAATCGATTTGCTGGCGAGCATCGGGAAACAATGCAAACTCTGTTTTGAGATTTTCGATTTCAACAAAATACTTCCACCGTACCGGTATCAACGCTTCCACGGCAAAACGGCGGCCATCTATTTGCACTGTTTTACTCGTATGTACATACGAACCATTCTTTAACGCAACCAGCCTGCTCACATCAGTTTCCTGCATTAAGTTAAGGGGGGGAATTGCAACCTGCGTATTCCAAAAAAGAAGTGGCGATTCACCCGAGTCCTTTTTTTCATAGATAAAAAAACCATATCCCTTCGAGTCTTCCGTTAAGTCATCAAGTGTATTTCGGGAATAGCCTTCTGTTATGAGCGCATGCAATAGCGACGTATCTGTCACCAGTTGAATAAAATCTCTTTCCTTTTCCTGGATATCCTTTTCAATGCGTGAAGAATAATAACTTGTGGAAGTACTTTCTATCACATATTTATTGAGCAAAAAAGCAATAGTAAACAAAACAATAGCCACCAGCAACAGGTAGAGATTGAAGCGACTAAGAAACTTATGCAATTTTTTCAAGTGCTGCTATTTGATTTTTTTATCTGAGTCCAGAGTGTATCCATTTCCTCAAGGCTCATATCGGCCAGGTTTTTGCCATTACTTAATGCTAATTTTTCCATTCGAGTAAAACGATCAATAAATTTTCGATTTGTTTTTTCTAATGCACTTTCGGCATCTATTTGCAAAAATCGTGCGTAATTAACCATCGAAAAAATTATATCCCCAAATTCTTCTTCTATATTTTTTATATCGTTTGCTATAATTGCTTCTTTCAGTTCCAGTATCTCTTCTTCCACCTTTACCCATACTTGCTCGCGGTTATCCCATTCAAATCCCACTTGTTTTGCTTTTTCCTGTAAGCGTATTGCTTTTATTAACGCAGGTAAAGAAACCGGAACTCCGCTTAGCACGGATGTTTTTCCTTCTTTGAGTTTTAGCTTTTCCCAATTTCGCTTCACATCGTCCGAATCATTTACTTTTACATCTCCATAAATATGCGGATGTCGGGAAATGAGTTTTTCGCAAATCCCGTGGATTGCTTCCGATAGTGTAAACTGACTTTCCTCGGACCCTAACCTGGCATAAAAAACAATATGTAACAGTAAATCTCCAATCTCTTCTTTAACACCCTTCCAATCTCCTTTAGTGATAGCATCTGCCAGCTCATAGGTTTCTTCAATAGTCATTGATCGAAGTGATTGAATAGTTTGCTTTTGATCCCAGGGGCATTTTTCCCTTAATTCGTCCATTATACTTACTAAACGTTTAAAGGCATCACCTGCATCATTTGTATTCATCGTAAAGTGTTAAAGATTCAAGGCTGAAACTAAAAAGAAAAATACAAACAACAAGCTAATAATAATAAACGTAAATAAATTCAAGAGAAGAAATTTTGAAATTGTTTTACTCCTGCTTTGCCCGTAAACAACGCGCATAGCTCTATATACATACCAAACTGAATGAAGAACAAGACCCACTTGTAACCAGCTCAGCCAATTCCAATGAAGGGCAGTTTTTAATTTTTCTATCAAAAAATAAAGAAGAAGGTTAATAAATGAATAGATATAAACATGAATTAGAACAATCCCATGGCTTACATAATAAAATTGTTTTCTTCGCCGGATATACAATAACTGCAAACCCAAGGCGATAAGGGGTAACGACAAAAATAAGATTTGTGGAAAATAGTGCATGAACTTATCAAGCAATTTCTGAAACAGGGCGTTCTGATCTTTTTTATATTCAGGATTCAATTCTAATTGCTTATAAATTGCCATTCTTTTAAACCAGCCGTCTCGCTTATTAGCCGGTAATAACTTTTGCAAAGAATCGTACTCAACCACGGATGTGTAGGTAGTAGTATCAAATGAAAAACTAATTCCGACATTTCTTTTAGGAACCTTATCCTCAAAGTTTGTTGATTGATTGGCTTTACCTGCTATTTTTTCAATGCTATCCAATACCTTCGATATACTCGCAGAATCTTCTTTTGCAGGAGCGGCTCCTGGAGCCTCCTTATTATTGTCAGTATTTGTTACTTTAATAGAACCGGAATTGTTTGCAGCAGGTTCATCAACCGCTAACTTTTTCACATTAAAAAAAAAACTAAAAAAAAGTATAAAAAAAAGCGCTGATGTAAACACGTACATCTTAACAGGATTAAGATAGCTGGATCTTCGACCTTTTATATATTCTTGTGATAAAAACCCGGGCTTAGTTATGAGCCATTTTAAAGAACTAAAAAATTTACCATCAAAATGAGTAATATCATAAAAAAAATGACTGATCAGGCCCCAGGCAGATTCGGCTGGTTCTAAATTTTCCTGTCCACAGATATGGCAAAAACGACCGATTAGGGAAGTATTACAATTCAAACATACTTTTTCTGACCTTTCCTTAGAATGAGACAATGGGTAAATTTTGGCTAAAAATAAGGAAAGGTGGTATTTTACAGAAAATTTTAAACGATTGCTTGTATTAAAACCGCCACAACTGCGTTTATATTCCGATTGAAAATTTTGATACAATGAGAAATGTCTTCTTTTGCCTCTTGCTACTGTTATTAATAATTGATTGTGAAGCGCAGCATTATTATAAAGATGAAGTTGTAGTTAAGGCTGCGGGCGAAAAGCACCTGTTAAATAGGAAGAATAAAGTAAAATCAATAAAATTTATCAGTTTTGATGCAGAAAATAATCCGTTAGAAGGTTTTAGCTCTGAACAGAACTTCACAAAAGATTTTATGGAAGTAAGTACCTCAACAACTACTAGTTTAACAGGAACGACCTTCAGTAAGTCCTGGTTTAATAATAAGGATCAATTGGTAAAAACCTTAGATACCAGCGATGGAGTAAAAACCATTACTACTTACGAATACGATATAAATAACCAGATCACTGAAATTGCGAATACTACAACTTCTGCAGGTGATTTTATCATCAAAGAAATTCATCAATGGCAATACAATAACCTTGGAAAGCCTGTAAAAATGTTGAAAATCAAAAATAACAGGGATACCACCTTTGTTGAATTTTTACTAGATGAAAAAGGAAACCCCGCCGAAGAAAAAAGTTTACTCAATCGAAAGGCCCTGCCAACTGTATATTATTATTATAATGAAGAAAACAAACTAACTGATATTGTGCGGTACAATAGGGCAGCAAAAAGATTATTACCCGACTATATTTTTGAATACGATGAAAAAAACCAAATAGGCAGCATGATGGTAGTGCCGGAAGAAGGCAGTGAATATCAAAAATGGTATTACAGTTACGATGAAGATGGGTTAAAAATATTAGATGCCTGTTATTCAAAAACAAAATCGTTGATCGCCAGGGTTGAATATCAATACACCTACTACTAACTGTAAAACTTAAATTCTTATACAAAGCTTTCATAGTTTTTAAGAGGCATTGATCAACTGTCATTAAATCTGAACGCTTCACTTGTATAAAAATGATTTCCATCTTACGTTTTATAAATAACATTTTCGGAAAAAATCCCTTGCATGATTGGAACTATTGAACAATATTTCCCTAAAAGTATTATTAATGGAATGCCAGTCATTATCAGTTCTTCATGACAATCTAAAAAATTCCTGCTATTCTCAAAATAGCAAGTACCAGGAACGTAATATTTTCACGGTTCGGTTATCCGAAGAGGTGTCTTTATTAAATATGTCTGCTAATTGGAAACGCTTGACCATATTCTCCTACCACCCACCTAAGATCATTGATGCTGGCAATAAAAATTCTTATACTTTGATGTGCCGGCGTTGACGAAATAATTCAGGAATAGTATAGCACCGTTAAAAAAATAAATTGTAGGTTGAAAAGAATTCCAGCACAGAAGTAAAAACAAGTGGCAGGTCACTTCAAATCAATAACGTGTAAAAAAATCATGAATAAATCCTATAACAAACTAATCCAGGGAAATAAAATATTTGCTGAAACAAGATTATTTCAGGATCCCAATTTCTTTAAAAATTTAGCAAAGGGGTAGACGCCGGAGTATTTATGGATTGGCTGCAGTGATAGTCGGGTACCAGCCAATGAAATTACGAATACGAAAAGCGGTGAAATTTTTGTACACCGGAATATTGCCAAATGGTGGTACATACAGACACCAATCTATTAAGTGTTTTGGAATATGCAGTCAAATACCTGGGCTTAAAACATATAATTGTTTGCGGTCATCATGGATTTGGGGGAGTTAAAGCCTCTATGTCGAACACCTACCATGGCTTGGTTGATAATTGGTTACGCAACATCAAAGATGTTTATCATAAGAATGAGGCAGAATTAGAATCCATTAAAAATGAAACTGAACGGACCAATCGGTTAACTAAGTTAAATGTGATAGAGCAAGTAAGAAACCTGGCTAAAACTACCATTGTACAACAGGCATGGGCCGAAAGAGAGTTACACCTGCATGGTTGGGTTTATGGTTTAGCGGATGGACTGGTAAAAGACTTGAGTGTAATTCATAACAGCAAAGAAGATATCGATAAAATATATCAATTCGATATTAAGAATATAAATAAAAAAACTCAGGTGATTAAGAAAAAGGAATTACTTAAAGTAAAACCAACTAATAAGCAGCGTTGATCTTTTTTATTTATCAATGAAACGTTAATCAGTGTTTTTGAGTAAAAAGAATCCCCGGCTACCAGTAACCGGGGATTTTGATATAGATATACAATTATCAATAAAATATATAGAACAGATTACTTTTTCTCTTCAAACTTATCAACAATCACCCTGATTTTACGATCAGCCATTTCTTCGATTTCTGCCAGTAAGCTTATCTTTCCCTCTTTGCCCTCAATGGTGATCGTTAGATTCATCATTTGGCCCTGCGGATCAGTAAGACTTGCTTTAATAACTGTTTTACCTTCTTTGAAAGGAACCTTCCATTCGCAGGTCGTAGATTTAATGGTACCTGTCATGGTAGGATCATCGCCCGGCGTAATCACTATCTCCTTATTATCGTACCCAATCGTTGTTGTTTCATCTACCGATCGTTCCACCTCACCTTTCGCGTCCAGATGTTCTGTTTTGCTCGAGGTTACAAGCACTTTTTTGTCGCATTGTGCATAACTGCTAATTCCGATCGTCGAAACAACTACTAATAATAAAATGAGCTTTTTCATGCTATATATATTTAATAATGAAAGAATGATCAAATATAGTTTTATGCTTACTACTATGCAATATATATTACCTTGTATGGTAATATTGGATAGTTAAGCGGTCAATAAATTGGATGGAAATTGGTAAAAATGGAAAAAGACTTATTCATTTCTTAACGGAGTCTTTTTTTTCTTAACCGGGACTGGCTTTGAACCAGCACGCCGTTTCCAGCACCACCACCTCAAGGTGGCCGTCTACCAACCTGCCTGCCGGCAGGCAGGTTTCAACACTCCTTCAAAAAACACTGTTCAAAATATTTCTCCTAAATTAAAAT
>JBJXDV010000513.1:0-4115 GCA_046153465.1 Chitinophagaceae bacterium | reverse complement strand
TGTGTTTACGTTACGGAAATTTGGGATAATAAGGAAGACCATGACAACTCACTAAAAGTTGAAGGTGTAAAAGAACTAATTACGAAAGCAATCCCAATATTGGACGGACAACCAACGAAAGGACTAGAACTTGAAATTTTGGGAGGAACAGGAATATAAAAACCTGCCAGCAGCTAACATAGGTCCTATGTATATAGGCCTTAGAGGAGGATCAAATGGTAAAAGTATTATTTCTTTTGTATGCAGCATCCTGCGGAAAAGCAGGCGATAAATGACCGGTTATTCTTCCGAAAGTGCATCGGGACAGGCCTTTTATACAATGCATGCCTCTTTACAGCAGTAACCATACTGCTTTGCTGCTTTTTATTGCGAAAATCGTTTTAGATAAGGAGTTGGCATTTTAAAATCTGCAACACAATTTTCCACAAATCATTCCCTGCACTCAAATCAATGCAGGCTCTTTAGTTGCCAAAATTTCAGTAACATAAACGGAAAGGAACAGAAACAAAAATTCCCAGGGAAACGAGTGAAATAAAAGGACCACTAGGATAGTCCAGGATTGTTGCCCCTCAATTTCAACGTAATAACAGCATTTGCCATTAAAAAAATGGCATTTTCTATGTGATTTTAAATACCTCCTGGTAGTTTAAAAGGTAGCGTTCATTGTAACAGACGGCTCATATAACACCTAATGCACTACTTTACCCTGATTCAGTAAGTGAAAATATTTTTTGAAGATAAATGTAAATTTATTGAATATCAATAAATATTTATTACATTTGCTGCATCACTTACAAATCAAACAATGATGGAAAAAAATAGCAACCTGGTATTTAAAGCCTTCTACATTATAGCCTGGGTAATTTTTGTAGGCTTAAGCATTGAAGCCGGCGGACTGATTGTAAACTTCTTTTTTAGTGTATTCAAACCAGAATTTGTTGGTAATCTGTACCAAAAACTGGATTTAAGCAAAATGTATCAGCAAAGCAAGTGGGCTTTTTTCGGTATGTATAGTTTTGTAATAGTCATCGCTGTATTAAAGGCATTACTTTTCTATGGTCTAATAGCTCTGCTTCACAAATTAGATTTATCAAAGCCATTTAACAGTTTTGTATCCAAAAAAATTTTACAACTGAGCTACTATACTTTCTCTATTGGAGTACTTAGTCATATAGCAAGGGAAACAGCAAAAAACCTCGCTCATCACAATTACGGAATAGACAAACTCAACCAGTTTTGGGCGGACAGACAAGCTTTTATTTTGATGGCAGCCGTGATCTATGTTATTGCGGTTATTTTCAAAAAAGGGATTGAAATTCAAAATGAAAACGATTTAACGGTATAAGCTGTGCCAATCATTGTAAACCTGGATGTAATGATGGCAAAGCGAAAAGTTTCTCTAAATGAACTTTCTGAAAGAGATGATATCACTTGATCCAACCTTCCCATCCAGAAAATCGGTAAGGTGAAAGCAATCCGATTTAGCACGTTAGAAGCTATTTGCAAGGCACTAAACTGTCAGCCTGCTGATATTCTTGAATATGTTGAAAAAACAAAATAAATTTTTATGAAATTGCAATTTATATCTGTTTTAGTATTCCTATCATTTTGGGCAAATGCCCAAAATGGTGAAAGTATTATAATTGGTAAAAAAGAAAATATTCAATCTAACGTTTTAAATGAAAATAGAACCCTTTGGATTTATACACCAAACAATACTTCACAAAATGCAAGTACTGAAAAGCGATACCCGGTATTGTATGTATTAGATGGCAATGCTCATTTCTTTTCGACAGTCGGAATCATTCAACAGTTTAGTCAAGCCAACGGAAATGGTGTATTGCCTGAAATGATTGTTGTTGGCATTGAAAACACTAACAGATTAAGAGATTTAGTCCCTTCAAGTGACGTAGCTAAACCAAATCCCTTTGTAAACTTTCTTTCATCTGAACTGATACCGTACATTGATAAAAATTATAATACCGCCCCGTATAGATTGTTAGTAGGTCATTCATTAGGAGGACTCACAGCTATTGATATGCTTACTAATTTCCCTGCACTATTTAATGCCTGCATCGCTATTGACCCAAGTATGTGGTACGATAACGAAAAGTTTTTGAAAAATACTATTGCTCAATTGCCTAAACAAACTATGAATGGCAAAAAGCTATTTGTCGGAACAGCTAATACATTACCCGGGGGAATGACTGTATCACAGCTCAAAAATGACAATTCACCAGAAACACAACATATCCGTTCCATTTTCAAGCTGAATGACTTTTTGAAGGCAAACAAGAACGGTTTGCTTTATTCGCATAAATATTACCAGGCAGAAAGGCACAATACAGTACCCTTATTGAGTGAATATGATGGATTGCGTTTTATTTTTGACTATTATTTTTTTGATGCCAACGAAAAAGATTTTATGGACTCTACGGCTTTAATTGCATCAAAATTAAAAAAGCACTATGCTAAAGTTTCAGGAGAAATGGGATATAAAAATGCAGCACCTGAAGCATTAATTAACTACCTGGCTTATGATGCATTAGGGAAAAACCATAACACAAAATCAAAAGAATTATTTGAATTAAACAGGGAATGGTATCCCGAAAGCAGCAAGGTGTATGATTCGTATGCAGATTATTATTTAGCTAAAAAAGATACGATCAATACCATAGAAAATTACAAAAAGGCATTACTTATTAAAAACGACACCATTATTTTAAAAAAATTAGAGGCAGTTACAAATCAGAAACAGCCTGGCATTTCTATTAATGATTTGCAAAAATACGCTGGTATCTATACTTTGGTAGATTTTCAGTTAGATATAGCCTTAGTAGTACGGGGCGGAAAATTGCTGGCGGTAATGCCAGGACAAGCAGATGATGAATTTCAACTACTATCTGAAAACGTTTTCACAGTAAAGGGTAAACAAGGCTATACCATAACTTTTGAACTGAGTGGTGATAAAGTAATCAGCTTCACTTCTGTACAACCCAATGGCACTTATAAGGCAACGTTTAAAAATAAGTAACCTTAACATACATCTCAATTTAGTTTCAAGAAGAAAATATGAAAACAGGAAAAATTAAAAAATCACTTTTTAGAAGGACCTTAAAATATACGTTACGTACAATCGGAATAATTGCTTTAATACTTCTAATATGGAGCTTGATTCCATTAAAACAAACAATAAAGCCGCTTCAGCCGAGATATGATACAAAGTATTGGAGTATGGAGAGCGGCTACAAAATTGCTTACATTAAAATAGAAGGTGACTCTGCAAACACTAATCCATCCATCATTTTCTTACACGGTGGGCCCGGAGGGTATATTCATTCTGCCATTATCAATCAAATGAAAGAAGTGGCTCAAAATGGTTATGATGTTTATTTATATGACCAAATTGGTTCAGGTTTATCTGACCGGCTACCCAAGCCCAAAGACTATTCATTTGGAAGACATTTGATAGACTTGAACGACATCATTATTTCAAAAATAAAATCCAGGCAAGTCATTTTAATAGGGCATTCTTATGGCGGAATATTAGCAACACACTTTACGGCCAATCATCCGGAACTTGTCGCCAAACTGATACTATCATCGCCAGGCGATTTACAACCTCAAAGAGAAAATAATGATGGCAGTATCGCTGATTTGAACATAATGTATCCCACCCCATTGCAATATCAATTCAAAACACCAATAGAAGTGTTTGAACAAACTGAACGGGATTTTTTGCAACCAAGAATTGTGATGTCAATGCTTTGGGCAATGGCCTTTAATTCCAAATGGGCGAGTGACAAAGAATTTGATGATTACACCAATACGATGGCTTCAAAATTTACCACAGGAATGGTGGCTGACCCCAAAAATATAAAACCCGAAGAAGGCGGTGCTGGTGGTTATTCTCACGGCTTTAGTAATTATTATGGAAATCTCTCTGATGTTAGAGGCAAGCTGAAACAACTAAGCATACCAACTCTTGTGCTACAAGGACAGTACGACCAGGGCGAATATTCATCCGTTTACGAATATGCTGATTTATTAAAAGGGGAGTATACGTTTATTGAAAATGCGGGTCATATTATTTGGTGGGATAAGCCCACCGAATA
>JBJXDV010000512.1:0-17366 GCA_046153465.1 Chitinophagaceae bacterium | reverse complement strand
ACTTGCAGGAGACTTTTGAACAAAAATGTCCCCGGGTCGTGCATTCGTAAATGCAAATTCGACGAGTTCTACTGACTGATCGAGTGACATCATAAATCGAGTCATAGAAGGTTCCGTAATTGTAATTGGTTTCCCTTCCTTTATTTGCTTAATAAATAGTGGTATAACAGAGCCGCGTGAAGCCATGACATTTCCGTAACGCGTCGCACAAAAAACGCGATTGGTATCCTGTAGTAAACGCGATTTGGAAACCATCAGTTTTTCCATCATTGCTTTTGACAGGCCCATAGCATTGATAGGATATACTGCCTTATCTGTACTTAGCACAATAACTTTTTGTACATTGTTTTGAAACGATGCTTGTAGTAAATTTTCGGCCCCTAGAATATTTGTTCTTACCGCCTCCATAGGGTAAAATTCACACGAGGGTACTTGCTTCAAAGCGGCGGCATGAAAAACATAATCAACACCTATTGTAGCATTCTGCAAACTGCTAAGTTCGCGAACATCGCCAATATAATATTTAATTCGATCATTTTTAAAGTTAAGGCGCATATCGTCCTGCTTCTTTTCATCTCTACTGAATATTCTTATTTCCTTTAGTCCAAGATTAAGAAATTTCTTTAATACGGCGTTTCCAAACGAGCCTGTTCCGCCGGTAATAAGCAATGTTTTGTTTGTAAAACTCATTTATATTTTCTTTAATTTTTTACAGCCAAAATATCTCCTCCACTTTGAAATAATTCATATTGCCGCTTAGTAAGAATATTTATCAATTGTGTGTATTCGTTAGTATCAAGACACCCCCATTCAAATAATATATAATTGGGAATTACTTCCAGCAACTCCAATTGCTTTAATATTTTATATTCAAAGCCTTCAGCATCTATAATCAAAATATCTAAATTTTCAATTTTATTTCGCTTAATTAAGGTAGGCAGGCTAATAGTCGGTATTTTTACTGATTTAACATGCGGTAGCATTGCCGGCAACACTTCAAGATTAAGTTCTATTGCTTTACGATCAAATGTACCGATTTGCTGAAGCCAATCTGGTTCGTTAAACTGTTCGGGCAAATAAAAAAAATCCATCTGACTATCGGCGTCAGCAATTCCTACGTTTTCAAAAACAAGTCCAACGATTCCTGCATAATTAATTTTTAGTTTTTCAATAAGTGTTGGAAGTGGCTCTACTAGTACTCCTTTCCATCCTGCACTTTTTATATGTGGATAAATAGGGTCATTTAATTGCCCATCATTCGCGCCAATTTGAATAAATTTTACTGGATTTTTAGAAATCAGTTCGAGAAAGTAAGTAATGTTAACTGGTCGAAATTTTTTTTCGTTTTTTCTTTTGAAAAATCTTATGATTGAAAGATAAGATTTTACAGTTAGTACATTTGAGATAAGGAATTGACGAATATTCATTCTTTGTACGATTTGTTATGACTTTATATTTGTTTTGAATTCGATTCGTTCAAAAAGTCCAATTATCCAATAATACTTGATTTCTTTTGGCCAAATTAATTTTGGAATCCCGGTAATGAATGACCGAATACTGGGCCCGCTCTTTTGCTGAGAAATGGATTGTTGGCTGTTAGTTGCTTTTTCCTCCTGTTCAAAACCACAAATTGGGCAAATTGGAGAAAGCCATTGTAAGAATTGGGACCTATAAAAAATGGAACGATATTCTTTATGAAGCTTAAACCCTTTGCGAGGCCCGGCTAAAATGTAATTTTTGCAATAAAATCCGTAGTTGTTGAAAAGGTTTGAGAAGACCTCCGTTGAATAAGAACGCAGATGTAAATTTGAATTAAATATTGACTTGCAAGCAGGGCACTGTGTTGAGTCTTCAAGTAAATCTTCATCATACGGAACACTAATCAACAAATATTTTTTAGAAAGCCTGGATAATTCATTTAGTGTAATCGGATATAGATTTAAAGGGATGTGTTCAATAACTTCTAAACAAGATACACAATCAAATGATTTATTGTCGAGATGAATATCATTAATCGCTCCAATAAACTTTTTGACCTTTACATGTTTTAGCGCTTCTTCGCTTCTATCAAAACCACAAGAAATAATATTTGGACGCTCTGATAATAATCTATTCAGGAAAATGCCATTCCCACAGCCTGCATCGACCAAACTGGTAACATCTTGAGGAACCATATCGGCAGTAATTCTTATTCGTTCCAGGTTCGCGGTATCTTCCAGAGCGCCAGGCTCCCAAAATCTAGAAGACTCATAATATTTTTTTTCAAAATTATCTATGTTCAATTTTTGACAGTTTAAATGATCGATATAAATATATAAAATAACAAAAAGAATATGCTAATGTGTAACTTAATAAAAGCTGATGATTGGTGAGCGAAAAATAATATCCTATCATAAATGAAAGTCCAATTGCAATTAATAAAAAAATATGCATAGCAAAATCTTCTTTGAATCGCGAAGCGATTGTATATACATATGTTAGCGGGCTTATGATAAATCTGAAAAAGAACAAAATAGACAGAATTCTTGCTAACTCACCTGCTTCGCGCCATTGGCTACCGAAAACAAAATCAAATATTTCATGCGAAAAGAACATCATAACTAATAAAGGACCTATTGCAATAATCGTTAATACTTTAAAAGTCTTAATAAACAAAGGACGACAATTTCCATTATTATTATATTCGAAAGCCGCCTTTTGGCGAAATACTTCTACTATAGACGATGATAAGAGCATTTGAGGTACACCAAGTAGTCGTTGAGTAAAATTAAAACTTCCAACATAAGCAACACCCGCAAACTTATTAAGAAGAAAAACCGGGGCTTGATTTATTAGTGTATTAATAAATTCTGAGGGGGCGGAGTAAAACAATAATCCTTTATATTTAATTGCCATTTGCCGAATACTTTTAAAAACGGGAAAACCTACGCCATGGCTACTCTGGTTACAAAATTTTCGGAGTAATAAGAAAGCGCTTAATACTTGACCGAAAATAAATCCATACATAAGTCCTGATTCATTTTGAATAAGCAAGCCAATCGCTAATTGCACTATGACCGTAAGTAAGGCTTGAATAACTCTATTAGAGGAAAGTACTTTGTATTCCTGATTTCGGTTGGCCCATAATAGAAAGCATCCTGATACTCCATTGCACAAAACAGAAAGAGGCAGAAACCAAATCCAATTGCCAATAACGCTATTGGGTATCACTGAAGAACTTATAGCTAGAAGTAAAAGAATCAGGCCTGTTAGTACAGAAATTACTGCGCAAAACCCAAGAGTAAACCATAAGTATCTTTTTGCGCCGTCCGGCTCGCTTTCCAATAGAATTGCGTGTTGGTAATGCGCGTATCCAATTACGTTAATAAGTCCGTTAATCGAAATATACAAGCCTAAAATTCCATAGTCTGAAGAATTAAAAATGCGGCTTGAAATAGGAGCGGTCACAATCGGGATAATGACGGCCAAAATGTTACCGGTCATTAATGTCGAAATACTTTTTATTGTTTTAATAGAGACAGTATCCTTAAAATAATCGGAAAACCTTATCAAGTATTTCAATTTTATACATCTTTTAAATCCTTTTTCCGTTCTTTCTAAAATTAGTCGATGAAGTTAATTTGATTTTTTTCCTTTAAACATATTTCTAAAACTCCAGGTTCGTTCCTCTTCTATTCCGTAATAGGATGACGCTTATTTATATGCAGAGCTTTTTTTACCATAACCATAGCCATACCCGTATCCATACCCTCCATAGCCATAATAACCGCCATAACCCAACTTAATTTTAATATCGTTAATCACGATTGCCATTGCGGGTAATTTACCTTGAGTATATAAATCTTCGATTAATTGAATTTGACGTTTTTGCGTATAATCATGCCGAACGATATAAACAGTTGCATCAGCAAATTTACCAAGAGCAATAGCATCACTTACTAAACCTACCGGTGCAGTATCAATTATTACGACATCAAATTCACGTCTAACAAATTCAAATATTTCATTAATCTTATTATCTAACAACAGTTCTCCTGGATTAGGGGGTACGGGTCCGCATGGGATTACAAAGAGATTTTCTTGTACTGGTACAGGTACGGCAAGCTCTTCGAGTTTGCAACTACCCACAATATAGTTGGTGATCCCATTACTTCGATTGAGGCCGAGGCCTTGGATAATTTTAGGTTTACGAATATCAAATTCAAGTATCACAGTGCGCTTACCTGTTAAAGCGATAACTCCCGCGATATTGGTACTTACAAACGATTTTCCCTCACCGCTGAATGAGGATGTAACCATAATCACCATTTTCTTTTTATCATGCAGTATATACTGCAGATTGGTACGAATCATACGAAATTGTTCTGCTACCACTTTTCGGTTATGCTTGCCCACAACCATCGTTTGGTTGGCGGTAGAATGGCCTACTTCACCTAAAATCGGTGCATCCGTAACCTTCTGTACGTCGCGTTTCGTTTGTACACGATCATTCATGTAATCGAGTAGAAAGATAATTCCAGCTGGTATTATTAAACCAATAAATATAGATAAAAGGTAGATACTTCTCTTATCTGGACTTATTGGTGAATTTGAATAATAAGCAGTTTCAACCACTTTAATATTAGATATTGTTGACGCAGACCCAATAGATGTTTCCAGTCGTTTTTGTAAGAGGTATGAAAACAACTCTTCAAGAATTTTTTGCTGCCGGCTTATTTCCAATAATCTTTTTTGTACTCCAGGCATTGTCCGAACATTCCTGTCTGATTGTAAGCTAATTTTTTCAAAATCTCCGATTGCCATACTATATGTTTTTCGGATATTCTGTAAATTATCAAGCATATCATTGCGTAACTTGGCAATTCCTACTTCAAGGGTTACAACAATTGGATTGGCGCGCGGTGTTGAAAGAAGTGTTGTTTCACGTTCTAGTACCAGCCGATTGTATTCACCAATTTGCTGCACAAGAGTGGGCTCAATTATACCCAGCGTAGTTGGAACAAGGCGAAAAGGATTTTTTTGGTCATTAATATAATTGTATAACTGGTCGGCTACTTTTAGTTTTACACTTTGGTCAGTAATCTGTTTAGAGGATTCGGTTATATTATCCAGATAGGCCTTAGCCTGTCCTTCCGGATCAATAACTTTATTTTGCTCTCGAAAATTTTGTAATGTTCGTTCCATATGGCTTAAGTCAATCTTGACTGTATCCATTTGTTCATCAATAAATCGGAGGGTATTCGCTGCAACTTGCTTTTTATCTTCAAGGCTGTAGTGCTGGTATTCGCTCATATATTCGTTGAGAACGTCTGTTCCTATTGCTGTGTTTTCGGTTTCATAACCTAAGCTGAGAATATTTGAAAAATTATCCCCTTTTGTAACTTTCAATGAGCCACCCAAGGATCCGGCCAGGTTTTCAAGAGGAACCCAATTAATGATAAATTCTTTACTGGAAAACGGCATAAAATCGCGACCTGTTCGCCTTAGAAACCACTTAATGTTATTGTCAACAAACCATTCCCCAAACTTATGTTTTATCTGCTTTTCTCCAATACTGAACTCCTCTTGATTGGATACAACAATTTGTAATCCGTAGCTTTTTGTTAAATCAGGGATAGTATCAATAAAGGCCAGGAATGGCATATCTCGTTGATGAATAGCACTCGATCGGAATTGTCCTTTATTAAAATACTGGTATTGAAAATTAAGTTTTGTAATAACCCTTTTAGCCATATACCGGGATTTAATTACCTCGATTTCATCATTCATATTCGTTCTCCCACTTTGCATCATAAAAATATCCTCGAATTTATCTCCGGCATTCGAATTTTGGTTGTTATTCTTTACAAGCAATTTTGAATTAACACTATAAATAGGAGGAGAATATCGCAACTTAATATATGCCAATAACAACATTAAAGCAAGGGAAATAACGACCCATGGAAAGAATCGTATATACTTCAAAAATACCTCCCTGGGAGTTAGGCTACCTTTTTTTTGTTTGAGTAATTCGGATAATTCTTCTGACATTGTATTAATTATGATTATTTTTTTATTACCAAACTATATACGATTGCCAATGTAGATATAAGACTTGCAGCCAGGCTTATATTTCTGACAAGTATTTGATCATTTACAGCAGCTTTATTTTTTGTTGGGTGCACAACAATTACATCGTTTTGTTGCAAATAATAAAATTCCGAATTGAACAATTCTGTTTGCCGCATATTGATCCATCCAAACTTCCGTTCGGAATCTTTTTCCCGAATAATCATGACGCTGTCTCTACGCCCAAATGCAGTTAAATCTCCGGCGAGGCCTAGGGCCTCCAACACAGAAACTTTTTCTGACGGAACAGTAAATACAGAGGGATGATTCACTTCTCCTAGTACTGTAATTTTAAACTGAGTGAATCTTACCTGACAATAAGCATTCGTTAAAAAGGAATCAAGCTTTTGGGCGATCGATTTTCCAAGCGCCTGTCTCGTTAAACCTTTTGCTAATACATTTCCTATTTTATGAAACTGAATATATCCCGCATTATCAACAAGATACCCGCCAGCGCTGCCAGCGGTAGCAACAGCACCTATGCTATTAGAGGTATATGGACCAGACGGTTGGTTGTAAATGGCACTTGCCAGAGAATTATCGCTAAACACAGTTATACTAAGCACATCTCCCATCTGAATAACCGGTTCATTATAAATGACCGTAGAATACTTTGAGCCGCTTAGCGACCCCTGAAAATACTGTAGTTTCTTTATGCCTCCACAGGATGATAAAATTAGTAATCCTACAAATCCTCCTATCGACAATAGTTTCATATCTTATTTTTTATTGAATAATTGTTTAAACTATTTTTCAATGACCGTTATATTCGCCCTATCAACGTATGCCGTTAACGTATACCCTATACTCTCTATAATCACCTCCACTTTTTTACCTGCTAATTTTTTAACAACTCCTTCTCTATCCATAAACGCTCCCCCGTTTATTCTTACTTTAGAATCAGTTTGCACACTAACCTGCCGGGCTTCAATTTGAATATATTCATTCAAAAATTTCTTAATGGTTTCAATTTCTTTCTCTTTTATCACCGCCGGCTTACCAAGCCAATACACAAAATTTACCACGCCATTGGTCATACGAACCATGGTTCTTTCGGCCTCTGTAACCTGTACAAAAACATAAGATTTAAACAATGGTTCCTCAACCAGTTTTATACGGTCACTCCACTTACGCCTTACTTTATTCAAAGGACAATAAGCCTCGATTGCTTTATGCTGTAATAACTGGTATACCTTTTTCTCCCAACGTGGTTTGGTATAAACAGCATACCATCTTTTCTTTTCCATTCTTTCTTTCTAAAATTTATGGCAAAGCTTCGCCACCTCAGTCACAATTGATATTTGTAACTGGTTGAAGAAAAAACAACTAGCTTATTACTTCTTTGTTAATTACAAAAAAAGATAAGGGCATAAGCAAGTATCTTTTTGAAATACTCCTTATACCCTTCCACTATTTTTTGTTGCAATTAATTCTGTTTTTTTCACAGGAAATAAGTACCGGTTTTTAATCAACAATGATAAGAATGCTACTCTAATGTCTCTTCCTTCAATCCCTCCTTTTACATTTCTTCCATCGCCTGAAAACTATCTACTGTTTTTCTGGGTGCAAATATAGGTGAATTTTAATGTGAACCATGTTTTTCTGGGAGTGAGGGTCGTACCCAATATCTGGTAAACCAATTATTTGAAAATTGTAATCGGGCAGTTTTGCCGACTTAATTCATCCCGCTTTCTTGAAAATTGAAACCAGTACCAAATCGTCAAATCACTATCTTTAAAAACCTTAACCAAGTATTTTGAAACAACGGTATTATTCGCTTGACGTATTCAGAGGTGCCACGGTAGCCCTGATGATTTTAGTAAATAACCCGGGAAGCTGGGCTAATCTATTTTCTCCCCTTGCTCATGCCCCCTGGCATGGTTGCACCCCCACTGACCTGGTGTTTCCCTTCTTCCTTTTTGCAGTTGGAAATGCAATGGCGTTTGTGATGCCAAGAATGGAAACCGCTGGCACTGCCTTCTTTCTAAAGAAAGTAATTACCAGAACTGTGCTCATTTTTGCCATCGGGCTTTTTCTAAATTGGGCACCATTTATTAAATGGAGCGGAGATTCACTTGTTCTTAAATATTGGATTGATCCGGCTAATGCTTCAAGTGGCATAAGAATCTTCGGAGTTTTGCAACGGATCGCCTTATGTTATTTTTTTGCGGCGCTTCTCATCTATTTTTTTAAAATCAGAGGTTCTTTTTTATTCACTACCATCCTGCTATTAGGATATTGGATGATGTGCCTGCTATTTAACCCAACAGATCCTTATAGTTTAACGGGATGGTTTGGTACAGCAATCGACAAACAACTATTAGGCGAAGTGCATATGTATAAGGGCGAGGGACTTGCTTTTGACCCTGAAGGATTAATGAGCACCATTCCCGCAATAGCACAAGTTGTGTTTGGTTATTTTGCAGGCAATTATATTCAGCAAAAAGAGAAGAACTATGAAATGCTAACCAATCTTTTTGTAGCAGGTTCTGTATTAATTTTTACAGGTTTCTGCTGGGATTTATCTTTCCCTATCAACAAAAAAATATGGACAAGCTCTTATGTATTGTACACAACGGGGCTGGCAATAGTAGTTTTGAGTATCCTTATCTATCTGATAGAATTTAAAAAAGTGAAGGGAGCCTGGAGCCGATTTTTTGATGTTTTTGGCAAAAACCCTCTTTTCATTTTTGTACTAAGCGGACTTCTTCCCCGGATCCTGGGATTATTGCGCTGGGTAGACCAGGTTAACCTGCAAGGTGAAAAAACATATACAAGTGCGTTACCATGGTTTTACGATCAAGTTTGTAAGCCGGTATCCAATAATCTTAAAGTAGGCTCGCTACTGTATGCACTTTGCCTGGTATCAATAATGTGGATTATTGTTTGGGCAATGGATAAAAAGAAGTGGTACGTTAAAGTATAAACGATTTTCGATTCGCTGTAAGTTTGTCAATTCCACGAAAGAAAAGACAGATGATAATAAATAACAGGACGATAAACAGCAATGAAAATTTTACAAACGCCATGTCATAAGTAAAATGAACCACCCAGCCGGTAACTTTTCGTTGGATCGTGTACAGAATACCAATATTTTCCAACGTATCACATATTCCTGCAATTATGCCAAAAAAAGAAAACACATACCCGGCTTTTTTAAATATGGAATGGCCAGATAAATGCCCCATATAACGGCACCCAAAAAATAACGCCGCTACATATCCTATTATAAAAATAAAATCGGCATATATTCCATTTAAAAAGCGAACTGTTCCTTCCGCTCCCCAACTTTGCATTAATTCCTGTGCTTTAGTTGTTGTTTTTGCCAATTCAAATTCAACAATACGGCTGGCAGCTAAACCCTCTGTTACAAAACGCATGAGTAAAAAAGCAACTACTGTTACTCCAATAGCTATCCAAAAAAAAATTCTCAGAATTTTTGCCGAATAAGGTTCGTTCTTCATAAAGAATTATTAATTGATAAAATTTTTAGCGTGTTTGATTGGTTAATTCTAATTTAGCCGTAAATAATGATAGCAACGATTTACCTCAGTTAATACGGCACCAAAGAACAATACGATCATTGCAGTACTTATTAACTCAAGGATAAATACCAGGATAATTTAATCGACCTACTACAAAAGTTACAACAGTCTGACTGAATCATCAAAATCTATTATGCGCCGATTTTTTCAATGGATGCTTAAAAAACCTGTTACCTGGTTAGCGAATAAGGTATCATCTTCTCCGCATAAAGCAGATGTATTTTCATCGCTTGATCATTTGTTAACTTCCATCAACGATGGAAAAGAATTAGCTGGCCCAATCATTCGCTTTGACATCGATTCCGGGAAATTTGTCATCGTTTCCGATCAACACAAAGGCGCCCGCGACACTGCCGACGATTTTCGATTATCAGAAAAAAATTACCTGGCGGCACTCGATCATTATTATAAAGAAAATTTTACACTACTTAGCATCGGTGACTCCGAGGAACTTTGGGAAAACAAACCGGAAGTTGTGATTGAAAAGAATAGACTGATTTTGTTGGAAGAAGCCCGTTTTTTACAAAGCGATCGTTACTATCGAACTTTTGGCAATCACGACCTGGAATGGAAATTTGAAATTCAACAAAACCTTTTTTTAAAACCCATTTTTGGAAAAAAAACAAAAGTATATGAAGGCATACTATTAAAAACAAATTACGTCCAAAAAGACTTCTCTATTTTTCTTACACATGGCCATCAGGGTGATAAAAAAAGTGATGGCAACCCATTTAGCACATGGGTAGTAGCCGCAATCTGGACACCCATTCAACGATTCCTGGAAATAAGTATTAATACAACCTCCGATTCATTTGAATTGGTAGATGCACATAATATCATGATGTACGAATGGAGTGCTACCCAAAAAGATCTTCTATTCATTTCAGGTCACACACATAAACCTGTTTTTGCTTCGTTGGATCATATCGATCGATTGAATAAACAATTACTGAAAGAACAGGAAAACAATAATCGCGAAAAAATTAAAGAGCTTCAGTTAGAAATAGATAACCGCAAAGCAGAATATTTTGGAAAACAATTTCATAAAACAATGGCCATTCCTTCGTATTTTAATAGCGGCTGTTGTTGTTTTGCAGATGGAGACATTACTGCTATTGAAATTGAAGCAGGCTGTATCCGACTTATAAAATGGAAAGTAGAAAACAATATGTCTATAAGGAAAGTACTGGAAGAAGCGCCCCTTTCCTATATTTTTGAGCAACTGGAAAAAAAATAACAAAATTATTACGTTCAATAATATCCGCTGATAGAATTTTACGAAAATCAGGATATTGATAAATTCACAATAGAACAAATAATTAATTGTCCTTCGCATACTCCCTTAGTTAACGAACAAAAAATGGGCAACAATTTATCTATTTCAGCAAATACAATTCCTCCCAACGGGTGGTATATTTTCTGCTTCGTAATTCCTGCCTCATTTTCCAATCGCGCCGGGTTCCACTGGCAGCAAATTTTAACAGGTCATCGCGTTGACTGAAATTTATATTATCAATCATGTCCATCAATTTTCGTTCGCTGTTCTTCGTTTCTGAAAAAAATAAATTTCCCTGTTTAGAATTATCAGGTGTAATACCACTCAGCATTACACCAGCTTTTTTATATTGATTTCCCTTTTCATAAATTTTATCGACCAGCTTTAGTGCGGGTTTAATCAATTGCTGGGTTAGGCAGGTTGCCATCGGCAAAATACTAGAAGTACTGATCGTGCCGCTTTGCCGAAAATTTAGCTGATAATCCTGTTCTTTCTTTACTACAAAAACACTTATAATTTTTGCAGCAGAAAATTGACGCCTTAATTTTTCGGCTGCTCTTGAAGTATAGGTAGCCACAGCTTCTTTAATATCATTGATATCACTAACGGGACTACCAAACATTCGGGTGGTTGCAATCATTTTTTTAACAGTCAGTTCTTCCTCCATATCTTTTGCCTGCTGGCCCTTTAATTCTTTTATCAGTCTTACACCTACAACTCCTCCGAGATATTTTTTCGCAAACTCTTCGCTAATATTTCTCAACTGAAGTGCATTTTGAATACCCCATTGCTCCTGTAACTTTCTTGCATATTGTGAACCAACGCCCCAAACATCGCCCACAGGAGTTAAATATAAAGCAGAAACTATTTTTTCTTCGGTATCCAATACCGTTATACAATTTGTTTGTTTTTTATCTTTTTTAGAAATACGATTGGCCAGTTTCGCTAATACTTTCGTGGGAGCAATTCCAACGGAAACTTTTATACCAGTCCATTGCTCCACTGTTTCACGAATTTGTTTTGCCAATTGCTGCCAGTCTGTGCCAGAAAACGAAGTGAGATCAATAAAGGCCTCATCCACTGAATAAACTTCTACATTTTTTTCGCCCATCATTATTCTTAGGGTTTCCATTACACGCCAACTGAGATCGCCATATAAATTATAGTTCGAAGAAAATACTTCAATACCATTTCTTTCAATAATCGGTTTAGCCTGAAAGTAGGGCCCGGCCATAGCAATACCAATTTTTTTTGCTTCATCGCTGCGCGAAATAATACATCCATCATTATTACTTAATACTACTACGGGGCGGTTTTCTAAATGCGGTTTAAATAACCGTTCGCAGGAACAATAGAAATTATTACAATCAACAATTGCTTTCATGTATTTATTTTTCTGGGGGTTAATTGGCGCAATAAGTTGGTGGATGTTTTGATTAATATTACTGCCATTGATTTTCTTCACTTTAACCTGATTCTATAAATGAATTCTATACCATATCACTGCGTTTCATAGGTTATCATTTCTCTCAGGTCTGAAGGCCTGAGCAAGTCAGTAGATCCTGACAATTGATGAGCCTTTCAAATTTCATCAGGTTGCCCCTCACTTGCTCCGTCCTTCAGGATGGAGATAATAAATAATCCTATACCATATTTCATCATTGTATCAATTATCATTTCTTCTCAGGTCTGAAGACCTGAGCAAGTCAGTAGATCCTGACAATTGACTTTTCTTCTTTTTTCGCTGTCCTTGAATTGTTCTATTCTTTAAAATGAAAAAAATAATCATATACAATACCTCTACTTTTCATTAGTTATCTTTTCTTCTCAGGCCTGAAGGCCTGAGCAAGTCAGTAGATCCTGACAATTGATGAGCCTTTCAAATTTCATCAGGTTGCCCTTCACTTGCTCCGTCCTTCAGGACGGAGAACATTTTTTCTAACCATCTTTTAATAATTCAAATCCAAATTTCTTGACGAATTCTTCGTATTCAAATTGAAACGATTTATTTAAATGATGCTGTTCCTGATTCGTTATATATTGCCTCACTTTATTAACATCAGACTCGCTTACAGAAACGGCAAAATAATCATCCTGCCATTCAAATTTTTCCGGAGTAAGATTATTTTTATTGATCCAATATGAACTCTCTCCTTTTAGCAATTGAACTATTTTTGAAATACATTGAGTTGCATTAAGAGATATCAATACATGCACATGTTCAACATAACCGTTTATGAAATCAACATGAATATCTTTTTCTCTTGCATTTTCCCGCATATGCGGAAATAGTTTTAGCCTGATTGATTTAGCAAGAACCGGTTCTCTTCTTTTGGTTGCCCACACTAAATGAATCCAGATTTTTGTGTAACCCATAGATAAAAATTTATTTTAAAATTTATTTTTCTCAGGTCTGAAGGCCAGAGCAAGTCAGTAAATCCTTACAATTAATGAGCCTTTCTAATTACATCAGGTTGCCCCTCACTTGCTCCGTCCTTCAGGATGGAGATAATAAATAATCCTATGCAATATTTCATCATTGTATCAATTATCATTTCTTCTCAGGTCTGAAGACCTGAGCAAGTCAGCAGATCCTTACAATTGATGAACCATTCAAATTTCATCAGGTTGCCCTTCAATTGCTCCGTCCTTCAGGACGGAGAACATTTTTTACTGAGAATCTCTTATATTTTTATAACTACTATTATTACGGTAAGCCAACAACGAAGGTTCTATCATATGAATTGCGCAGGTAACTACTCCCCAGGTATTATAATTTGTAAATTCCCCGATTTCAATAGGCTTGAATTGTTTATTTTCTGGCATTAAATGAACTCCCTTCATTGTTTGAAGAAAGCGCCGAATTACCAATTCACCATTTACAGCGGCTACAACAATTTTACCATTGGTAATTTTCAGGCTCCGGTCTACAATCAAAACATCGCCCGGGTAAATTCCCACACCAATCATCGCTTCTCCATTCATTCGGAAAAAAAAAGTGGCAGGCTTATTCATAATGAGTTGCTCATTTAAGTCAATACCCCGTTCCATAAAATCGTCTGCTGCGGCACCAAATCCGGTAGCATTTGCAGTTTTTACATCCTGTTGTGTAAATTTTTTTGAGCCTTTGTAAGCAGCACCAAAAAATTCTTCTTCCATAAAAATATTTTTAAAAAAAATGACATAAAAATACAACTTGCTAAATATTTTAGTAAATTTATGCTAAATAAAGTATCAGTCAAAAATTTATTTATGTTTCCAGGTGCAGTAAAAACAATACCCTTCCATTGGGAAAGACCTATTTGGGAAAATGAAAAAAATCAAGAAAGCCCACGTGCAATTTTGAATAGCGCTAAGCCTCTAAAGGAATACTTACTGGTCATAAAACCTCGGGAGGATATTACTAATAAGGTAGCTGCAGAAAAGGAAAATTTTTATTTACAATACCTTCAAAAAAAGCATTCGCTTTTAACGCCTCATATAACTGTAGCTGGTTTTTTAGCAAAAGAATCGATGGAAGAAACGCTGATTCGTTGGATCCAGCGAATATGCAGTTTACATAAAAGTTTTATAGTAACCCTCAATAATTATAGTGGCTTTCCGCCAGATACTATTTATTTAAGGGTACAGGATCATGAACCATTTCAACAGTTGGCCAGGCAATTAAAAATTATTGATGAATATATTCAATCGAATGGCTGCCCCGAAATAAGATTAATGACCCGTCCTCATTTAAGTATTGCAAAACAACTTCCACAAAAAATTTATGATAAAGCCATGCTGGATTATTCTCAAAAGTTATTTTTTGAATCTTTTACTGCCGGCGAGCTTTTGCTTTTGCGTATAGAGAAAGGAACGGAAGCCTATAAAGTGATCAATGTATTTGGATTGTTACCAAACGAAAATAATTTATTCAATTAATAAAAAAAAGATGCAAACTGTACTTACCTCTTTACCTGGCTATAAGGTAAATGAATATTTAGTAGTATTAAGTCCACACGAAGAGTTGTGGAATAAAATTCAAAAGGTAAAAGAAGAATTTGCCGAAACCTATCAATCGGCAAATGCCAGATGGAGTAAACCCCATCTTACATTGGTTTCGTTTACACAATATGAATTAATGGAGGATCGTATTTTCAACAGGTTAAAAAATATTGCGATGGCTCAATATCCTTTCAAAATAGAGTTGAAAGATTTTGGCAGTTTCCCGGCACATACCATTTATATTAATGTAACCAGTAAGGTTCCTATTCAAAATCTTGTAAAAGAAATTCGTCAGGATGGGCAACGCCTGATGAAACTTAATGAGGATAATAAACCGCATTTTATGATGGAGCCACATCTTACAATAGCGCGAAAGTTAAAGCCATGGCAATATGAAAAAGGTTGGCTCGAGTATAGTCACAAACATTTTACCGGCCGCTTTATTGCAGGAAATATGCTTTTATTAAAAAGGCCTTTGGGAGAACTAAAATACCAGGTAGTAGGAAGATTTAATTTTCAAAACCTGCCGGTTGCCATCAAACAAGGCGAATTATTTAGCTAATCCAGGAAAGTTAAAAAGAGTCAGCGTATTAAGAATTTATCAGATAAAAAATTATTAATGCTATGGTTTACTGATTACATCGCTCCCCGCTGAAAGCTCAGAATATAAAGGAGGAAAAGAGTACGATAAAGTGATGAATGAAACAGAAGTATAATTCTTTTCTTCTTTTTCTATTTTGATGAGTTGAGTTTATATTTTCTTCTTGTTGTTTTTTGATTTTTGGCTCTTTTTCTTGTCTGATGGTTCCTAAATTTTTTATACGATTACTTAGTAAAATATTAAAATAATTTTATGCCCGAAAAACTACAACAGGATCATTTCAAAGTGGCCTCCAAACAAAAAGAGGAAAGCGAACAATATCACCAGGGTCGGGGTGCACAATTCAATACTAAGAATCGTTTTGAAAAAGATGAACTAACAAAAGAACATATTGAAGGAATAGATGATTGGGAAGATTCTACTATGCCAACCCAATATATTGAACAGGAATCAAAAACAATTGTGAATAAAGTGGAGAGCCCGGATGTAGGTATGAGTTACAGCATGAACCCCTATGCAGGATGCGAACACGGTTGTATTTATTGCTATGCCCGCAACGTGCATGAGTATTGGGGATATAGTGCCGGACTTGATTTTGAGCAAAAGATTATTATTAAAAAAAATGCTCCACAACTGTTACGAAAGTTTTTGATGCATCCTAAATGGGAAGGTCACCCGATTATGCTAAGTGGCAATACTGATTGTTACCAACCAGCCGAACAAATGTATCGGTTAACCCGAAAAATACTTGAAGTTTGTAATGAATTCAATCAGCCTGTTGGTATACTTACTAAAAATTCCTATATCTTAAAAGATAAAGATCTTTTACAGGAAATGGCGAAGAAACGATTGGTTTCTGCGATGGTGTCCATTACATCGTTTAATGAAGATTTAAGAAGATTGATGGAACCCCGTACCACTACCGCCAAACAAAAATTAAAAGTAATTAACGAACTAAGTAGTGCAGGGGTACGTATGGGCGTTATGATGGGACCAATGATACCCGGATTAAACGAACATGAAATGCAACGGATAATGAAAGCGGCGAGAGATAATGGCGCCAGTTTTACAGCCTATACATTTATCCGATTGAATGGCGCTATTAAATTTTTATTTCACGATTGGCTCTATAAAAATTTTCCCGACCGTGCCGATAAGGTTTGGCACTCAATTGAACAAAGTCATGATGGAAAAGTAAACGATACCCGCTGGGGGGTACGTATGCGTGGTGAAGGAAACATTGCACAAATGGTAGCACAGCAATATAAAAAATATGGTAAGTTATATGGTATGAATGCAGAAGAATGGAGTTTAAATACGAAGTTATTCAGTAGGCCGGGTGCGCAGAGGAGACTGTTTTGAGATCGGTATGAACATTTGAACATTTTTAAATGACAGTTCAATGAGACTCTTTCTAACATATGTCAATAAGAAGTTGTTATCTTAAGATCCTTTTAATTTTCAATTGGGGTTTCTTCATCTCATCACACGTCAAATTTAATACAGTAGTTTTGATAACATAAAAAAATTAGCAAGTGACAGGCAACGCAAAAGCATTTTATTTTTAACGTCAATTCGTGTACAAAATCGTTCTTCTCTAAAATTATTCCCCTCCGAAAATTCAATAAAAGACAATCGCCATCTGTTGTTTTTCTTTTCAAAAATGGCTTTTTCACTTTGGTCATAATTCCCCTTGATTCCTACTTTTATAATAGAGTCATTGTCATTCATTCCCACCTAAACAACAACTGTATGCACTCCAATTTTTCACCCTTTAATAATGAAGAAGATTTAAGAGCTGAAAATAATTTTTTAAAAATGAAACTAATGCTCGAGCAGGGTGCAACGTTTG
>JBJXDV010000511.1:0-12072 GCA_046153465.1 Chitinophagaceae bacterium | reverse complement strand
TAGATAATTCTGTTGAAAGCTTTACCCGCTGCGCTTCTCCACCGCTAAGCGTAACAGCACTCTGACCAAGCGTTATATAGCCCAGCCCAACATCTTCCAAAACCTTTATTTTTCGATAGATATAAGGAACATTTTGAAAAAATTCAACGGCCTCTTCAACGGTCATATCCAACACATCACTTATAGACTTTCCTTTGTAACGTATTTCCAGTGTTTCGCGGTTATATCTTTTTCCCTGGCATTTTTCGCAGTGCACATACACATCAGGTAGAAAATTCATTTCAATTACACGCATGCCACCGCCCTCGCACACATCACAGCGGCCATTTTTTACATTAAAGGAAAATCTACCGGCATTATACCCACGAATTTTTGCCTCGGGTACAGATGCAAATAAGGTTCGGATATCTGTAAAGAATCCACAATACGTTGCTGGGTTGCTTCGTGGTGTTCGGCCAATAGGTGACTGATCAATTTCAATTACTTTATCGATATGTTCCAGCCCTTTAATACTTGAGTACTCCAAAGGTGTCATTCTCGATCCAAACGCATGTTTTGAGAGTATAGGATATAAGGTTTCATTAATCAGAGTTGATTTACCGCTTCCACTCACACCACTTACCGCAATAAATTTTCCCAATGGAAAGCGTGCATCTACCTTGCGCAGGTTATTTCCTTTTGCACCTTTTAATTCAAGCCAATGTCCATTTCCCTTTCTTCGTTCTGCCGGAACTGCAATAGAATAATGTCCGTTGAGATAACCAGAAGTAATGGTGTCCAATTTTAATAATTGTTTTGGATCGCCTTGTGCAACAATCTTACCTCCGTGAAAGCCTGCTTTCGGGCCAATATCAATCAGGTAATCCGCCGCCATCATAATATCCTTATCGTGCTCTACCACCAATACACTATTACCAATATCACGCAGATTTTTTAATGCCTCAATAAGGCGGTGATTATCCCGTTGATGCAACCCGATACTTGGTTCATCTAAAATATAGGTAATGCCCTGCAATTGTGAGCCAATTTGAGTAGCCAGCCGAATACGCTGGCTTTCACCACCACTTAGTGATTTAGAACTTCGGTTAATGGTAAGGTAGGTGAGCCCTACATCTAACAAAAATTGTAACCGGTCGCGTATTTCCTTTAAAACGTCTTTGGCAATAGCTTTTTGTTTGTTGCTTATCCGTAACTCTATACCATCCATCCAGGCTGCAAGATTATCAAGGTTCATACTGCTGAGTTCGGCTATATTCCGATCGTTTACTTTAAACCATAAACTTTCCTTTTTCAAACGGGTTCCCCCGCAGCTTTCACAAGATTTTAATTGCATAAATCCTTCGGCCCAATCACGCAGTCCCTCGCTATGACCATTATAAAACCAACGCTTAAGCATATTGATGATACCCTCATAAGGTCCTTGCGGATCAAATTTTACCTGCTCAAAATCATCTTCCAGTTCAGTACCTTCTTCATTACCGAATAATAATATATTCAACAATTTCTTAGGAACCTCCTTGATGGGTATGGTTAATGAAATTTTATTTTTTTTGGCAAGTTCCTGCACTTGTTTGTACACGTAAGCTTCGCGTTCTTCACCCAGCGGGGCAATGCCACCCTCACTGATGCTTACCGATTGATCTGGAATTACCAGTTCCATATTAATTTCGAACATGGTGCCCAACCCCTTACATACCGGGCATGCACCATAAGGGGAATTAAACGAAAAAGCATTGGGCGAAGGTTCCTCATAGCTGATGCCAGTTTCTTCACACATTAACTGTTTCGAATAAGAAGCTAACGTTGCGTTTGAATCTTCGCTAAAAGAAGAAGATTTTTTTGTGTGTCGCAATTCGGGTTCTTCAACATTTACGAACATTAAATCTTTACCCATCTTCAATGCCTGTTGCACGCTTTGGCTAATACGTACCTTAAATTCGTCAGTAACTTTTAAACGATCAATCACTACTTCTATATCGTGAATTTTATAGCGATCTACCTGCATTTTTGACGTGATATCTTTTATTTCTCCATCCACCCTTACTTTTAAAAAACCTTTTTTTCGTATATCTTCAAATAGTTCGCGGTAATGTCCCTTTCGTCCACGAACAAGTGGAGCCAGTAGTGTAATTTTTCGCTCTTCAAATTTATTGAATATATTATTTACAATTTCTTCTTCACTCCACTTAACCATTTTTTTTCCGGTGTTGTAGCTGAAAGCCTCCCCAATACGTGCAAACAGCAACCGCATAAAATCATAGATCTCTGTAATTGTCCCAACTGTAGATCTTGGGTTTTTATTAGTAGTTTTTTGTTCAATAGAAATTACAGGAGAAAGGCCAGTGATTTTATCAACATCCGGTCTTTCCATATCACCAATAAACTGCCGGGCATAAGCACTAAAACTTTCCATATAACGTCGCTGCCCTTCAGCATAGATAGTATCAAATGCAAGTGATGATTTGCCACTGCCACTGATACCTGTAATTACTACTAATTTATTCTTTGGAATAGCAATATCAATATTCTTTAAGTTGTGGACACGTGCGCCGTACACTTGAATGTACTCTAGTAACTGGCTATCCGATTCAATAATTAATTCAGGTTCGTGATTAGCGGATTTTATCTTTCTACTTTTAGCCATAATTTATCGGGGACATCAAATGTAAGAACAAAGCAGCAATGGTTTTGTTTTGACTATTTAAATTAAGGAAATGATTATTTATTAAGCCGAGTTTCTTCCGGCATTTATGATTCCGAAAGAGGAACGGATAATAAGTTTTTCATAAATTTCCTTTTGCGAAGCGGAAGCCTGTTGATCTTCCAATTGACGGATATTTATCATTGCATATTGTTGTATGGTAGTTAATGGAAGAACAATTCGTTCGCGCATTTGAATGGATAACTGCTCAACCGGGTAAGATGCCATCAGCTCATTTTTGCCCGACAATTGAAAAATATAGCGCTGGGTCAATTCAAATTCCTCGTAAATACGATTCCAAATTTCTCCGTAACGAGGATGGTCTGCGAGGTAAGCAGTAAGCGGAAAAAAACATTTTTTCATTGCCATTTCACAATTATCCATTAATGTTTTAAAGAATAATGATTGCTGATATAATTTTTTAACCAAAGGCAATTTTCCTTTTTTATCCAATTGCTGCAACGCAATTCCAACCCCATAGTAGCCGGTTACATTTTGTTTCAATTGGCTCCAGGCTCCCACAAAAGGGATAGCCCGAAGGTCTTTCAAAGACAACCGGCTCGAGCCGCCCCTCTTTGCAGGCCTGCTTCCTATATTTGTTTCGCTATAAAATTTTAAAGGGCTTACTTCTGATAAATAGTTTAAAAATCCTTCATCATTTTTTAATTGTTGATAGGCTGCAAAACTTTCTACGGCAAGTTCCTGTAATACCGATTCTTCCTCTTCAGTTAATGTTTTCTCCTGATCCGAAAACAATTCATTGCTAATTCCCGCATTTAGCAATTGCTCAATATTATACTGGGCAGAATCGATAGTGCCAAAATTGGAGCTTACTGTTTGCCCCTGTATGGTTAATTGAATTTCTTTGTTAGCAATATTTTTTCCCATAGAGGCATAAAACTTATGTGTTTTACCACCGCCTCTTGCCGGGGGCCCTCCCCTGCCATCAAAAAATACAACATCAGTATTAAATTGTGCAGATATACTGGTGAGTTCTTCTTTCGCTTTATAAATACTCCAGTTCGCCATGAGGTACCCACCATCTTTGGTACCGTCGGAAAAACCAAGCATAATAGTTTGCTTATCCCCCATTTTCTTCAGGTGTTCACGATACACTTCATTGCTATACAATTCGCGCATAATGGTTCCAGCCATTTTAAGATCCTCAATAGTTTCAAACAATGGAACAATATCAATATTCAATTCTTCTTTACTCCAGCCACTCAGCATAAACAATCCAAATACTTCCAATACACTCAATGAGCTGTTGCAGTGGCTAATAATATATCTTTTACAACCTGCCACTCCATTATACTGCTGTATTTCCCGAATGGCTTTAATAGTTTGTAATGTATCTTTTACTAACCCCTCCTCAAAAACATGGCTTCCAATATCACTTTTCGCTGATACCAGAATTTTAATTCTATCGTCAGTTGAAAGTGTTTGGTAATTAGCCGGCAGTGCCCCGGTTTTTTCGGCTATAGCTTCCAGTATTATATTATGAATGCTGCTTTCCTGGCGAATGTCGAGCGACGCAAAATGCAATCCAAATACTTCCACCTTATTGATTAAACTATCAACGAGGTGAAGAAATAATCCATTGTGCTGGTAAATAAGTATTTCTCGTATTTCATTTAATCGATGAAGGATATTTTCTTTACTGATTTCTGTACGATGCCCTGGGATGAAAATATTATTATACAATTGTTTTTCGAGGGATGCTAAAATAGCATCAACTCCTTTAAAGGTAAGGCGTCGCTTTAACCGGCGCACATCCAAATAGTAACATTTGATAATGCTTCCTCTTAGTCCATCTGCTACCTGTAAAGTAGTAGAAGCTGTTACAAAAGGGTTGCCATCTCTATCGCCACCCGGCCAAAAGCCCATATTTATTATGGGATTAAGAGGGTGCACTACATCAGGAAACTGGTTCTTAAAAAAAGAAATGATTCTACCGGCTGCGGCATAAAAAACATTTTCGAGATACCAGATTAAACTAATCGCCTCATCGTACGGAGTAGGTTTTTTCTTATTCAGAAAAGGTGTTTTACCCAATTGCTGCAGGTATACATTAATCTGGCTGGTATTGTTATCAGACAAGGCCCTTGACAAATCATTAATAATACCCAGTACAGGCCCGGGATAAAACTGAGTAGGATGTGCAGTAAGCACCATGCGAACAGCAAAATCTTTAAGTTTTTCGGATAGTGCTGACTGTGTGCCCGATTGAATGATCTCTGACTCCAACTGCTTAAGGGTACCAATGCCATTCATATCGTTCACTTCTGTAAAAGCTGCATCTTCTAATGCATCAAATAAAACGACCTGCCTTTCTACATACTGAACAAATCGAAAAAGTAAATCAAGCTTATCTTGCTCTTTTGTGTAAGAAGTATGTTTTTCAAAAAATTCCTGAAGAATTTGCGACGGGCTTTGTTTGCGCTTATACCCTTCTTCACAATTGTTCAACAGCATGGATAACAGAATTCCGGTTTTCTCAATTCTGTGAAAGGGAAGAGACGTAAATAAGCTATTGTATAATTGAAATTTAATAGCTACAAAATTTTTAAACTGCTGCACGCCCCTTGATGACTGATGATCCATGATAAATTAAATTATTTGCGTTTATTTTCAATTCTTGGCAAGCAGTAAAGAGTTATGAAATTACGCTGAAAAAATGAAAGAACCTCATTTGCCATGGCATTCAAAACTCTATTAAAGCAATAGAATTGTTTTTCTATTCCGAAAGTTTCGATTATTTGAACACTAACACTTGTTATATCATTTCCACATTTTATCTTAGCGATTCATATTTATGACAAAGAGCACTATCTATACTTCCTTATCATCTCCGGTAACTGGTTCTGTTGTTACCATTACTACCATTATTACAGGCACAACCCGTTAAGGGTTGCATAATTTCATATTACCATTGGGCTATTTGCTACAGAACCAGAAAATGGTTTTCCGTTTTAATTTATCCTTTCATTCTAATTAAAATATATCATGCAGGTTTTAAAATTTGGGGGCACATCAGTAGCCAACGCTGAAAACATAAATAAAGTAATTGCTATTGTACAACAGGCTTTAAAAAAAGACCGTACCATAATTGTCGTATCTGCTTTTGCAGGAATTACCGATACATTGTTGGCTGCTGCTTTATTGGCTGCTGGTGGCGATGAAACATACAAAGAAAAATTACGGATTACTGAGCAGCGGCACCTGGAAGCAGTAAAACTTTTATTACCGGTAACTCATCAAAGTAGCGTTTTGAGCCTGGTAAAAAAACATTGCAATGAAATCGAAGATATATGCAATGGTATTTTTCTTCTGCATGAATTATCGGCCCAAACAAGAGATCGAATAATGAGTTATGGAGAACTGCTTTCTTCTCAAATAATTTCTCATAGATTTAAAACAGTGGGTACAGAATCATCGTGGAAGGATGCCCGTGAATTAATTAAAACTGACTCAAACTTTGGGAATGCTTCTGTTGACTTTTTATCCACCAATAAAAATATTCAAAATTATTTCGGTACCACCGATCAATCGCTTTTTATAGTACCCGGGTTTGTATCCTCGAACGATAAAAATATAACAACTACACTTGGCCGGGGTGGTTCGGATTATACTGCTGCGATCATAGGTGCGGCACTTGATGCAACGGCTGTAGAAATTTGGACCGATGTGAGTGGAATGATGACTGCAGACCCCAGGCTGGTACCCAATGCAAAAATAATCCCTGATATTTCTTACCAGGAGGCAATGGAGCTAAGTCATTTTGGGGCTAAGGTGATTTACCCACCTACCATTCAGCCCGTCATGAAAAAAAGTATCCCGGTATGGATAAAAAATACATTTGCCCCATCCGATTATGGAACTTTAATTGAAAAAAATGTACAGAAAAACGGAAGTAGTGTTCGGGGAATTTCAAGCATGAATAAAATTGCGTTGCTTAGTTTAGAAGGAAGTGGCATGGTGGGCATTCCGGGTATATCAAAACGACTTTTTGAGGCAATGGCCAATGAAACAATAAATATTATTCTTATCACTCAAAGTTCTTCTGAATATTCTATTTGCGTAGCGGTTGATGAAGAAAATTCAATTAAAGCAAAACAAGTGGTTGATAAAGCATTTGCTTACGAAATTGAAACCGGGAAAATAGATCCATTAACGATTGAGCATGGGCAGTCGATATTAGCTATTGTGGGCGATAATATGAAAAGTCACCCGGGTATTGCAGGTAAAATGTTTAATGTACTTGGTAAAAATGGCGTAAATATCAGGGCCATTGCACAAGGTTCTTCTGAAAGAAATATTTCGGCCGTTATTACTACCCTCGACGTACCTAAAGCAATTAATGTATTGCATGAAGCTTTTTTCGAAGTTTCCTATAAACAGGTAAATTTATTTATTACCGGTGTTGGCAACGTAGGCAGTAAATTACTGGCACAATTACAAAAGCAAAAACAATACCTGCAGCAACATTTAAAACTACAACTAAACGTAGCAGGTATTGCAAACAGTAAAAAAATGCTTTTTAAAGAGGAGGGCATCGATTTAAAAAATTGGAAAAATCAATTAGAAAACGCATCAACCATGAATCTGCAGGGTTTTGTAGATGCTGTAAAAAATAAAAATCTCCGCAATGCTGTTTTTGTTGATGTTACGGCCAATGAAAATGTATCGAAAATGTATGAACAATTATTAATGAAAAGCATTTCAGTGGTGGCGTGTAATAAAATTGCAGCCTCTTCTTCCTATGCTAATTATAAAAAATTGAAGGACCTTGCCCGTGAGTTCAATTGCTTGTTTCTTTTTGAAACGAATGTAGGTGCTGGGTTACCCGTTATCGGTACGCTTAACGATTTAATAGGTACCGGCGATAAAGTGAACCGTATAGAAGCAGTATTAAGTGGCACGCTCAATTTTGTATTTAACAATTATACAGGAGAGCGAAATTTTTCAGACGTTGTAAAACAGGCCCAGGAAGAAGGCTATACCGAACCCGATCCCCGCCTGGATTTGAGTGGTACAGATGTAATGCGCAAGATCATGATTCTCGCAAGGGAAACCGGCGAGAAACTAGAAATGGAACAAATAGAGAACAATTCATTTTTGCCTGAATCCTGTAATAGTGGAACGGTGGAAGATTTTTATAAAGCAATGGTACATGAAGAAGATCATTTCAAAGCCATTTATAAAAAAGCAAATGATGCGGGTAAGAAATTAAAATTTGTTGCATCGTATCAGTTATCTGCTTCTGTCGATGAACCAGGTAAAGCATCCGTCGGATTAAAACATATCGATCCGCAACACAACTTATACCATTTATATGGCAAAGACAATGTAGTATTGTTTTATACCGATCGATATCCTGAACAACCTCTTGTTATAAAAGGAGCCGGCGCTGGCGCGGAAGTAACAGCAAGTGGTGTGTTTGCAGATATTATGAGAACAGTGAATTCGTGAAAGTGAATAGTAAAAAGTAAAAAGTAAAAAAATAAATTAGAAAATTAGTATAACAAAAGATGATTTTTAATCGAAGGCTTCTGGCTCATTGATACTGGCTCCTGACTCATGGCTTCTGGCTCATTGATACTGGCTCCTGTCTCATGGCTTCTGGCTCATTGATACTGGCTCCTGGCTCATGGCTTCTGGCTCATTGATACTGGCTACTGACTCATGGCTTCTGGCTCCTGGCGCATGGCTTCGGACTTCTGACTATTAATTTTTGCTATTGAAAATAATTCGAATGAAAAAACTAACTGTTAAATGTCCGGCAACAATAGCCAATATCGTTTGTGGGTTCGATGTGTTGGGTATGTGTTTAAACGATCCTTTTGATACGATGGACGTTTTTTTGCTCGACGAAAAAAAAATAATCATCAAAAGTGCAGACGGTTATCCTTTACCTGAAGATCCATCATTAAATACAGCGGGGGCACCCCTGGTAGAAATGCTGAATGAATTGGGAACAAATAGTGGCTTTGAAATTCTTATCCACAAACATATTAAACCAGGCAGTGGACTTGGTTCAAGTGCGGCAAGCGCAGCAGGCGCTGTAGTTGCCGCCAATGAATTATTGAACAATCCCTTCTCGAAGAAAGATTTAGTGCGCTTTGCAATGTTTGGCGAAAAAGTAGCAAGTGGTGTAAAACATGCCGACAATGTATCTCCTTGTATCTATGGGGGTATCACTCTTATCCGGTCTGTTCATCCGCTTGATATCATTTCATTAAATACACCTCGGTTGTTTGTAACTGTTGTACACCCGCAAATTGAAGTAAAAACATCCGATGCCCGGCAAATACTTCGGAAAGAAGTTCAATTGAAAGATGCCATTAAGCAATGGGGTAATATTGCCGGATTGGTTGCCGGTTTTATGAAGAATGATCATGATCTCATTGGTCGGTCGCTGGAAGATTTTATTATAGAACCTGTGCGCAGTATGTTGATACCAGGCTTTGAGGAAGTAAAAAAACGCTGCAAAAATGCAGGTGCATTAGGAGGAGGCATTTCCGGAAGCGGGCCCTCCATTTTTATGCTGAATAAAGAAGAAGAAATCGCCATTGAAACGGAACGAATAATGCAGCAGGTATTTACTGAATTAGGTATTGAATTTAAAACCTATGTTACAAGCGTAAATACAGAAGGGGTGCAAATAGTGAAATGGGAATATTAGCCGGATAGTTTTAGAAAAAGAATTTAGCAGTAAGAATATTTACCTATTCAATTTTCGAATCAAGATCGTTTAACACTTTCTTCTTTCATTCTTAGTTGTATATTCTTAATTCTGTATTCTTTATTCTGTATTTTCTATTCTGTATTCTGAACTTTGTATTCTATATTCTATATTCTCTATTCTGTATTCTAACCTTTGTATTCTGTATTCTGTATTCTGTATTCTGTATTCTGAATTCTCTATTCTGAATTTTGTATTCTACCCTTTGTATTCTTAACTTTATATCACTCATGAACTATTACAGTCTAAATAAAAAATCGCCCACTGTAAATTTTAAAGAAGCAACGATTAAAGGATTAGCTCCGGATAAGGGATTGTATTTCCCGGAGCAGGTTCCACTCATCGATGCCCATTGGTTAAAAAATATTGAATCAATACCCAATGAAGAAATTGCATTTCAGGTAATTCGTCCATATGTTGGTAATACTATTTCAGAAGAAGATCTAATAGCAATTGCAAGTGAAACAGTAAATTTTTCGATTCCGTTAATTCCTGTTACAGAAAATATTTTTTCGCTTGAATTATTTCATGGCCCTACACTGGCATTTAAAGATATTGGCGCACGTTTTATGAGCAGGTGCCTTTCTAAATTTGTTACACAGCAAGATAAAAAAGTAACCGTACTTGTTGCTACCTCCGGCGATACAGGTGGCGCTGTAGCCAATGGTTTTTACAATATGCCCGGAATAGATGTTGTTATATTGTATCCTTCAGGCAAAGTAAGCAGTGTGCAGGAAAAACAATTAACAACACTCGGAGGAAATATTCATGCATTGGAAGTGGGCGGCAGTTTCGATGATTGCCAGCAGTTAGTTAAACAAGCCTTTGCTGATAAAGAACTCAATCAAAAATTATTCCTTACTTCAGCAAACTCAATTAATGTGGCCCGATGGTTACCACAGCAATTTTATTATTTTTTCGCTTATAAGCAATGGAAAAATAAGGATATGCCACCTGTGATAAGTGTACCCAGCGGAAATTTTGGAAATATTTGCGCAGGTATACTTGCTCACTTGTCTGGTTTGCCGGTTAAACATTTTATTGCTGCGTGCAATGCGAACGATACGGTTCCAAGATATCTTCAAACATCTCAATTCCTTCCTCATCCTGCTATCGCAACATTATCCAATGCAATGGATGTTGCTGACCCAAGCAATTTTGTAAGAATCCTGGAAATGTTTCATCCTCAGTGTGCTGATCTAACCAATAAACTCAGTGGTTTTAGTATAACCGATCTGGAAACAGTGAATGCCATAAAAGAAATAGTTGAAAAAGAGCATTACCTGGCCGATCCCCACGGTGCGGTGGCTTACCTTGCTCTGCAACGTTATCTTCAAAAACATTCCGGAACTCAGGGAATCTTTCTGGAAACAGCACACCCGGTTAAATTTCCTGAAGCCATTGTACGGGCAACCCAACAGCAAGTACCCGTTCCAGAGAGTTTAGCCCCTTTATTGTTAAAAGATAAAATAAGTACCCGCTTATCTTGTGATTACCCTGATTTTATAGACTTTCTCTACAAGATAAATTGATCTCAAACAATAATTTCATGTTCCCAAATATTTTGAATTGTGAGTAAATCAACCGTATTTGTGCGTCTAAACAAACCATAATGAAAAAACTCCCGTTACTTTTTATTCTTTTGATGGGTGCATCTCTAATTTATGCAAAGGATGAAGATTCCATAAAATTGATGGAGAAAAGAATTGCTTTTTTTACAGATTCTGTACATAAGGCAATGAAATGGGAACAAGGTTCCATCTCTATTAGTGGCAATGCAGTGAAACTAAATATACCTAAGGGTTTTAAATTTTTGAATGCAACACAAAGCCAATATGTACTCGAAGATCTTTGGGGTAACCTGGAGGATAAATCAGTATTGGGTATGATTTTCCCTGAAAACCTGAATCCACTTGGTGATACCACCTGGGCCTATATTGTAACCTTTGAAAAAATGGGGTTTGTAAAAGATAATGATGCCGATGACATTAAGTACGATGGGTTACTAAAAGAATTAAAAGAAGATTCAAAAAAAGCAAATGAAGAACGGGTAAAACAGGGAATGGGCAGATTTGAGTTGATAGGTTGGGCACAAAAACCCTATTATGATAAAAAAAATAAAGTATTGCATTGGGCTAAGGAATATCAATCAGAAAATTCTGAAGAACATACGCTTAATTATGATATACGGATACTCGGTAGAAAAGGCGTATTGTCGCTAAATGCGGTTGCTGGTATCAGTCATTTACCTGAAGTAAAATCAACTATTGACCAGGTGCTTACTATGGCAGAATTTACGGAAGGCAATAAGTATACTGATTTTAAACCTGGTACTGATGAAATTGCAGCGTGGACCATCGGAGGATTGGTGGCAGGAAAGGTATTGGCAAAAGTTGGCCTATGGGCAATATTTGCAAAATTCTTTAAATTAATTCTTATCGGAATAGCTGGAGTTGGAGGAATAATTTGGAAATTTATTACTGGAAAAAAGAAAAAACAGGAAGAACAATACACCCCTGTTACCAAAGAAGAAATAGATTCAACTACTTAATATAAAAAATTGAAAAGCCACCCTTCCGCCGGTTGGGTGGCTTTTTGTATTGAGCTATATTACTTAGATCAATCC
>JBJXDV010000510.1:0-15494 GCA_046153465.1 Chitinophagaceae bacterium | reverse complement strand
AAATATCAATTTATCACCTTCCTCTCCATACTTTCCCATCAGGGTTTCTAAATTCTCCATGGCAGGAGTCTCCAGGGGTTGAAATCCGTAGAGTTCGAAAACTTCTTTGATTGTGTTTACGATATAGTTTCTCTTTCGAACAATATCAGGTCCGAAATCCCTCGTTCCCTGGGGTAATGAGGCGTTTACTTTAGTCATCTACCGGTAGTTCAATTTTTAAATACGTGACCGAAAAAATCGAAGAAGCAAAAATCAAATAATAAGAATTGTAAAATCAATAATCCTACTTGAGGAATATTTTACCCGACTTTCTTTTGCCTCTTTTTATTAATCATTATGTCTTTTGTAAATTGGTTTCTTGTAATTTACCTTTTGCCGGTTGCTTATTATTTAATTCTTTGCTAACAATTGCCTCGCAGGCTTCCTCCATCATCTTATAAACCTCATGGTAGGCAGATGCCGGTTTCGACCATGGATCTGGAACGTCCTTATTCGTACCAGGATATAAATCATCCATCAGTAGCCTCACTTTTTTAGGATTATATTCTTGCTGCGCAATTTCTTTTATGTCTTCTATTACGTCTTTCGCCATCGCATATATAACATCGTACTTATCAAAATCGTCGGCTCTGAACTTTCTGGAACGCTGATGACCAATATCAATTCCATTTTCTAAGGCAATTTTTTTCGATAAGGGATGAGGTGGTTCTCCATCATGATATCCATTAGTGCCTGCGCTTTCAACAATCCATTCCAAACCAATCTCGCCCGCCTTATTTTGTAAAATGCCTTCTGCCAGCGGGCTTCTGCAAATATTACCAAGACAAACCATCAAAATTTTCATGAGCGCAAAGATAGATTATGGTGGAGAATTTTTTTGTTTATAGTTTATGGTTGGTAGTTTGAAATGAAGGGCTCCTCAGGTGTATAAAAATTATTTCGATAAACGAACCTCAAACGACAGCTATCCGCTTCGTTCACGTAATATGGAATTTACCTGCTGTCAGCATCTTAGTTATGAACTTGCGCAAGTTTCATCTCAACTAAATTATCAAATTAAAACCTGTAATGATGAAACCAGAAATGATTTTAAAAGCAGATATGCTTGACATTCTTTTTGAGAACCGTAACAAGTCATACGGGGCTTATGAATTAAGAAGATATTATAATGGAAGATTGTATAAAGCTACCGGTAGTATGCTGGGTATTGTGTTGTTATTTGTTGGCTTTAACTTTTGGAAAATGGACGGCCTGCCAGAATCAAACTTTATAAATTCAATACCACCAGATGTAAAAATTAATACAGTGGAAATAGAGAAACCTGTAATTCCAGAACCTCCTAAAAAAAATATTGCAACGATAAAAAGTCTTACACCGATTATTGTGCCGGATAATGTAAAAGCAGATCCGCCTCCAACACAAACAGACTTAGAAGATCCCAATAAGGCAATAGGAGCTGCCACCGTTGACGGTGATCCCCCAAATGGTGTTCAACCGGTTTTGGAAGGAAATGGTTTAGGTAAAGAAATCGCTACTCCGGCAATTGTAGAAAAGGAACCAGAAATATTAACACATGCACAATTCAATCCCGAATTTCCAGGTGGTGTGGAAGCGATGCGCAGATATTTACTAAAGAACTTACGATTTGATTTTGATGATATGGAACCTGGTTCAAGGGTTGAGATCAGATGTAAATTTGTGGTAGATAAAGAGGGTGTGGTTACGGGTATCGAAATAATAAAAAGTGGCGGACGCAACGAATTTGATAAGGAAGTTACCAGGGTAGTGGCTAAAATGCCCAACTGGAAACCAGGCATTCAAAATGGTAGAAATGTGGCGGTTTATTTTACATTGCCAGTAGTCGTGGTGGTTCCTGAACAATAAAAACTTTCCGGTTATTACTATTAATCTATTAATTAGTATAAGGGTAATAGCCGGATTTCTTTTTCAGCTAAAAAACCTATCTTGCCCATACCCAAAAAACGATAATGGCTACTGATTTTGAAGAAAAAAAAAGAAAGGCATATACAAGCCGCCGGTCGGTATCCGACTATGGCATGGGTGTGCTCATTGCAGGATTGGGCGTTTTTTTTGCCATAGCCGATAAAATAGGAATCGAGTTCAATATTGAACCTCTGTTCCGTTATCTCTTTGCTGGTTTGTGCCTGTTGTATGGGGGATTTCGGATTTACCGGGGCTTTAAGAAAAATTATTATAACGAATGAACAACATATTTTCCTTTATACTTTCTTTTGTGAAACCGATTTTTGTAGTATTGATGATTCTAACAATTACCAGTAGTTGCAAAAATAAAAAATCCTCTGCACCCGAAGAAACACTTATAAGCGGCACTATTCATATAAGTGCCGATGAATCGTTTAAACCAGTTATTGATTCACAAATAAAAGTTTTCGAATCGCAAAATACAGGCGCAAAAATAATTGTGAATTATAAAGCAGAGGCTGATTGTTTACGGGACCTGAATAACGACACCACTCGAATGATAATCGTAACCCGTGGTTTATCGGATAATGAAAGAGATAACCTGAAAGATACACTTCGTTTTTTTCCACGGTATGATATAATGGCATATGATGCTATTGCCGTAATTGTAAATAATAAAGCTTCCGATTCCTTATTTACGATGGAAGATGTCCGGTCTATGGTAAAAGGAACGAGCGGTTATAAATATAAAGTAGTGATGGATGGTAACAGCGCTACCAGTACGGTACGGTTTGTGGTTGATTCATTATTAAGAGGGGAAAAGATGGGTTCAAACGTTGAAGGAGCAAAAAATAGTGAAGCGGTAATAAATTATATAGCTAACAATACAGATGCAATTGGCCTTATTGGTGTCAGTTGGATTGGAGATCCGCGTGATGCCGACCAGACAAGCTTTCTAAAAAATATAAGAATAGCATCGATTGAGTGCAGGGGTTGCAAGGATGGCCCTTTTGTAAAACCCTATCAGGCAAATATTTATATGGGCAGATATCCAATGATCAGGCCTCTTTATTATATTTTAAAAGAAAATTATCAAGGTCTTGGCAGCGGGTTCCTGAATTTTCTCATCTTCGAAAGGGGACAGCGAATATTTAAACGAGCTTATTTGTTACCATCACGTATGTCATTTGACCGGCAAAATATTGAAATATCAAAGTAAAGGGTTTTTTAATAAGGTTTTAATACATTTACAAACACTAAAAAAAGCAGTCGCACATGAAGCGTTTATCCAGTTTAGTAACAGGGCTTGTTTTAATAGGGAACTTTCTATCTGCTCAGAGTGTTGATCAGGGAAAGAAATTTTTTTATTACGAGCGCTTTAAAAGTGCAAAAGAAAATTTTGAAAAAGTATTGGCAGCAAATCCAAATGACTTGAACGCAGTCTATTGGTTGGGTCAAACTTTGTTTGAATTAAAAGATTCGATTGCTGCAAAGGAACTTTACTCAAAATCACTGCAACAAAACGGGAACGCACCGTTGATTTTAGCAGGTATGGGCCAGGCTGAATTAATGGAGGGAAAAACAAATGATGCCCGTCAGCGTTTCGAAACAGCCCTCAGCCTTACTAAAAATAAAGATGTAAATGTTATTAATGCTATAGGAACAGCGAATGTAAGAGCCAGAATGGGTGATGCAACTTATGCTGTTGAAAAATTGATGCTTGCTACGCAAATGAAGGATTTTAAAAATCCTGATACATATATTATTTTAGGAGATGCTTACCGGAAACTGATTGATGGAGGTAACGCAGTAACATCGTACAATAAAGCAACTGTTTTTGATCCCCGTATGGCTGCTGCCAAACATAAAACGGCTAAAGTTTACCTCACTCAAAATAATAAAGATTATTTTTTGCCACTTTTTGAAGAAGCTACTACATTGGATCCTGCCTATGCCCCCGCCTATTTTGAATTGTTTTATTATTGGTATTTCCGGGATGTAAATAAAGCAGCAGTCTTTTTAGATAAGTTTACAGCAAATATGGATCAGGGCCCGCAGGTTGAGTATCTTAAAACAGATTTTTTGTATGCCTCCGCAAAATTTAATGAAGCAAAAGAAAAGGCGAAAAGTCTTATTGCTCTTTATGGCGATAAAGTGAATCCAAGAATGTATCGGTTAATTGCTTTTACATCCGATACCACTGGAGATTTACCCGGCGCAAAACAGGCCATGCTAACTTTTTTATCGAAGGCTGCCCCTGAAGATATATTGTCTACCGATTATGAAGAACTCGCTAATATTAATTCAAAGATACCCGGTAGCGAAGTGGAAGCATTTGCAAATCTGCAACAGGCTGTTGAAAAGGATACGTTAATCGAAAACAAAGTAAAATATATTACCCGTGCAGCTTCAATGGCAAAGAAAATGGGTAACCGAAAAGAAGAAGCGGGTTGGTTGGGCATTGCCTATAATTTAAAAAAGAACCCTTCTAACAGAGATTTATATGATTGGGGTTTTGCTCATTACCAGGCTACCAATTATGTAACAGCCGATAGTATATTTTGTGGAGTATATCAATCTAAATACCCAGCCGAAATAATTGGTTATTTGTGGTGCGCCAGAAGTAAACAGGGTCAGGATGATTCTGCCAATTCAAAAGGGTTGGCAGTGGAAGCCTATAAAATATTAGCAGAAAAAGCAAGACAAATTGATTCGGTTCGCTATAAAGGTCAGGCACTTTCTTCTTATTTCTTTCTTGTACAATATTATAATGATATTGCTAAGGATAAAGCGGCGGCCATCAGTTATATCAATAAAGCATTAGAAGTAGATCCAACGAATGCAGATGCAATAAGGATTAAAGATATTTTATCGAAGGCTCCTGCTTCAAGACCTCCGGCTACTCAGCCGAAACCTAAAACGCCACCTGTAAAAAATAATGCGGCGCCCACTGCTCCAAAAAAAAAATAATAAAAAAGAAATAACGAGTTTATTAGTATAAATCCCTCCGATACAATCGGAGGGATTTTTTAGTTTCTAACTAATCTTGTTTTTCACGATAGCTGCCTTATTTTTGTTGCTCAAACACAGAATGGTATATGATTCAGTACCTGTTACAGGTCTCTTCTGCTAACCAATCTCCCAATAGTTCCTTCTGGTATTTCCCTGTTGGCCTTCAATTATTGTTTGCAATTGCTTTTATTGCTTTAATGATGGGCCTTACCCATTTTCTTGGCCCCAAACGCGCAACCAGCGATAAACTTGAAACCTTTGCCAGTGGAATAAAAAATCATGGGGAGGCCCGCCAGCCAATGGCTATTAAATATTTTCTGGTCGCTATATTATTTGTGCTTTTTGATGTGGAAGTAATTTTCTTTTATCCATATGCGGTTATTTTTAAAGAGCTTGGCTGGAATGGGTTTCTTGCAGTGCTGATGTTTGTAGGTTTCTTTTTAGCAGGATTCATTTATATAATAAAAAAAGGTGCATTGAAGTGGGAAGATTAGGAAAACATTGAACGAACCTCCGGGCATGAAATGCTGAACTATACAATGCGGGAGAAGAAATAAGAGATTGGTTGAGCAAAGATATTATCAATGAAAACTTTAAAATAATGTACAAAAAAGATAAATCAAGATTCTAGCATATTTAAGTGAACATACAAGTAAAGAAGTTGTTTTAATTTTTTGAATTAACTTGTCGGCAGGCACGTAAAAAATTTAAACTTTAATATGTCAAGACCAGTTCGATACAATATATACGGGGAAACCGATATAAAAATGGTGAAAGAAGGCCCTGAAGGTTATCAGGGGGAGGGATTTTTTGCCACTTCGTTAGATAAAGTTGTAGGATTAGCCCGTAAAAATTCTATTTGGCCCCTGCCATTTGCTACCTCTTGTTGTGGTATTGAATTTATGGCTACCATAGCCTCGCACTATGACCTTGCACGATTTGGCGCTGAACGCGTTGGATTTTCTCCGCGCCAATGTGATCTTTTAATGGTAATGGGAACAATTGCAAAAAAAATGGGACCGGTAGTTAAACAGGTTTATTTACAAATGGCGGAACCACGATGGGTTTTGGCGATGGGGGCATGTGCTTCGAGTGGTGGTATATTTGATACTTACAGTGTATTGCAGGGTATTGATCAAATTATACCGGTAGACGTTTATGTGCCTGGTTGCCCACCGCGACCGGAAGCAGTATTAGACGGATTTATGAAAGTACAGGATTTAATAGGTAAAGAAAGTTTGAGAAGAAGAACGGGAGACAGGTATAAAGAGTTGATGGGAAGTTACGGTATACAGTAAACAAAACTGCAAGCTATTAGCTACGAGCCATGTAGATAGATTCTTTAATAATTTTTTTCTCGCAGCATATAATGCGGGGCCCGATGTTGAACTATGACGTTAACCAACGAACAAATTAAAGAAAGACTGCTAGAGAAATTCGGAGAACAGGTTACTGATTTTTCTGAACCTTATGGTATGCTCACCTTCGAAGCGTCAAAAGACTATAATTTAAAAGTATTGCAATTTCTTTTTGATGATGATGTATTGAAGTTTCGTTTTCTTACAGATTTACAGGCTGTGCATTATCCTTCGCAGGGTGGAAGAGAGCTTGCCGTAGTATATCATCTCCATAATTTAGTTGATAATGTAAGGATACGATTTAAAATATTTACCTCTATTGATAAACCTGATGTGTTTAGTGCAACAGCCCTTTATGCTTCTGCAAATTGGATGGAGCGCGAAACTTTCGATTTTTTTGGAGTTAATTTTCTGGGACATCCCAATCTGAAGCGAATATTAAATGTTGATGAAATGGATTATTTTCCGATGAGAAAAGAATTTCCACTGGAAGATCAAACGCGGGTGGATAAGGATGATGAAATGTTTGGAAGATAAAAAATAGAAGTGTGTGAGCATTGAGACAATTATTAAATAGTTATTGATAGCATTATAGAAGGTTGAAAATATTTTAAAATGGTAAGTTGTAAATCTATAAATCCTTATGTTGAATAAGAGACATAAATAACAAATCATAAATTAAAGGCAGTAATGTCTGAAACAACAACACATAGTAATATAAGACTACCGGAAGGGTCAATCGAAAAGCAAACAACAACGCTTAATCTTGGCCCCACACATCCGGCAACCCACGGTGTATTTCAAAACATACTTGAATTAGATGGGGAACGGATTATATCAGCAGAACAAACGATTGGATATATTCACCGGGCATTTGAAAAATTAGCTGAGCGAAGACCGCTTTATCAAATCACCACACTTACCGATCGATTGAATTATTGCAGCAGCCCGATTAATAATATGGGCTGGCATCTTACCTGCGAAAAATTATTGAATGTAAAAACGCCTAAGCGGGTAGATTATTTGCGGGTGATTATTATGGAACTCGCTCGTATTTCTGATCACCTTATTTGTAATTCTATTGTTGGTGTTGATACAGGTGCCTATACTGGTTTTTTATATGTAATGCAATACAGAGAATTAATTTATGAAATCTATGAAGAAATATGTGGTTCCCGCCTTACTACTAATATTGGGCGTATTGGCGGCCTTGAAAGGAATTTCACAGTTGCTGCGTTTGAAAAACTCGAGAAATTCCTGAAAGAATATCCAAAAGTGCTTAGGGAGTTCGAAAAACTTTTTATGCGCAATCGTATTTTTATGGAACGTACCATTGGTGCAGGAGCTATAACGGCGGAGCGTGCCCTAAATTATGGTTTTACTGGTCCTAATCTTCGTGCAGCAGGCGTTGACTATGATGTCCGTATTCATAACCCGTATTCCAGTTATGAAGATTTTGATTTCACTATTCCCATTGGTAAAACCGGCGATTGTTACGATCGTTTTCTTGTTCGTAACCAGGAAATGTGGCAAAGTCTTGGTATACTTGAACAGGCATATAAAAAAGTACAGGAGTTTAAAGGAGCAGAATCCGAGGTCTATCATGCAAATATTCCTGAATACTATTTACCTGAAAAGAAAGACGTTTATAATAAAATGGAAGCCCTTATATGGCATTTCAAAATTATTATGGGCGAAATAGATATTCCTGCAGGCGAGTTGTATTTCCCAATAGAAGGAGGAAATGGCGAATTGGGATTTTACCTGATAAGTGATGGTGGCCGCACTCCTTACCGCTTGCATTTTCGGCGCCCTTGTTTTGTATATTACCAGGCATATGAAGAATTGGTAAAAGGTAGTATGCTAAGTGATGCAATTATTGTTATGAGTAGTTTGAATTTAATTGCAGGAGAGATGGATGCTTAAGAGATCTTAAAATATGAAAATTGATTTTATATTTCTACTATGATTCAATTTAATGAAGAAAAACTTAAAGAGGTAGACCGCATCATTGCTTTCTATCCCGAAGGGAAACAGAAAAGTGCACTTATTCCTGTACTCCACCTCGCACAACAGGAATTTGGTGGATGGTTAAGTGCAGGTACGATGGATTATGTTGCATCCTTATTAAATATAGAACCAATTGAAGTATATGAAGTGGCAACTTTTTATAGTATGTACAATTTAAAACCGGTTGGTAAATATATGTTTGAAGTTTGTCATACCGGGCCCTGCATGCTTAATGGTAGCGACGATATTATCAAATACATCGGAGAGAAATTAGAAATTAAAGCGGGGCAAACTTCGTCCGACGGAATGTTTACACTTAAAACGGTTGAATGTTTGGGTGCTTGCGGTTATGCACCTATGATGCAGATGGGTAAAAATTATCGCGAACACCTTACGAAAGAAAAAGTGGATGCTATCGTGGAAGAATGCCGAAAAACCGCATCGTTAAATAATTAACACCGAAATGGAAATGTTTGATTTTCCAGGAACGGGACGAAAGATATAGTTATCAGCATATGAAAGCACACATGAAAAAGATATTTATTGTATTACTACTTCTAATTGTATCAATCCTGGGCAGGGCTCAAACGGATACTACAGATGTTTTAATGGCAGTGCAAAAAATGGAGAATGCGTTTGTAAATAAAGATGGTATTAGTTTAAAAGCTCTTTTACATCCCGATTTAGCCTATGGCCATTCAAATACCTGGGTTCAATCGAAGAATGAGGTAGTGGCGGATATGGCTAGTGGAAAAACTGTTTATCAAAAATTCGAGAACCTTTCGATGTCAATTAGTGTACATAAAAAATATGCTACTGTTAAAGAAAGAGTGATCGTGGAAGGAATAGCAAATGGCAATAATTTTAAAATCAATTTATTTGTGTTGCATTTATGGGTGAAAAATAAAAAAGGGTGGCAGCTATTAAGCAGGCAAGGAGTAAAGATGTAGTATGAAAAAGAGTATTGCTAATATATTGTACATTATTTTTATGGTAGCTTTTTTGCTGCTATTTCTGTATAAAATGTACTTAAGAAATAAAGGGTTAACGGAAGATATAAAAATTGTGAATTACCTGATGTACAGTTTTATAGCGGCTTCAGTAATTGTGCGGGTAACTTTTCGTTTTTTTCCTAACTGGTATAAGGATAAGACAACCGGAGAAGACCTTTAAAAAAAATGAATTCAAGACTGGCTGCAAGCAAGCAGCAAAAGATATAAAATGGGCAGAAAAATTTTAATTGACAAGGTAACAGTTCCAGGCATCCGCAATTACGATGTGTATCGTAAGGAAGGTGGATATGCTTCTGTTGAAAAAGCATTTAAAATGGCACCTGCCGATATTGTAGAAGAAGTAAAAAAAAGTGGTTTGAGAGGTAGAGGTGGAGCAGGTTTTCCGACTGGAATGAAATGGAGTTTTTTAGCAAAGCCGGAAGGAGTGCCGCGATACCTTGTTTGCAACGCCGATGAAAGCGAACCGGGTACTTTTAAAGATAGGTACCTGATGGAGTTTCTCCCCCATTTACTGATAGAGGGTCTTATCGTTTCTTCCTTTGCGCTAGGAAGTAACAGAACATATGTTTATATCCGTGGCGAATATGCCTGGATTGTTGATATATTAGAACAAGCCATTACTGAAGCAAAAAATAATGGGTGGCTCGGTAAAAATATTTTGGGTACCGGTTTCGATTGCGAAATTTATGTTCAACGCGGTGCAGGTGCTTATATCTGCGGCGAGGAAACAGCCTTGCTTGAATCGTTGGAAGGTAAAAGAGGAAACCCCCGAATAAAACCACCGTTCCCTGCTGTAAAAGGCTTGTGGGATTGTCCAACAGTGGTAAATAATGTAGAAACATTAGCAGCCATTGTACCTATTATAAATATGGGCGGTGAGGAGTATGCGAAAATCGGCATTGGAAAATCAACCGGAACAAAATTATTATCCGCATGCGGCAATATTAATAAACCCGGAGTGTATGAAATTGATATGACTATTTCTGTAGAAGAATTTATTTACAGCGAGGAATACTGTGGAGGAATTGCCAAAGGAAAGAAATTAAAAGCGTGTATACCGGGAGGATCATCGGTTCCGATTTTACCTGCCAACTTACTATTGAAAACTGCCAAAGGTGAAACCAGGATGATGACTTATGAAAGTTTGAGTGACGGTGGCTTTGCCACTGGGAGCATGATGGGCTCTGGCGGATTTATCGTATTGGATGAAGATCAGTGTGTGGTTCGTCATACGTTAACCCTTGCACGATTTTATCGTCACGAAAGTTGCGGACAATGTTCTCCGTGCCGCGAAGGAACCGGGTGGATGGAAAAAATTCTGCATAATATAGAATATGGAAAAGGAAAAAGCAGTGATATTGATTTATTATGGGACATACAACGTAAAATAGAAGGAAACACTATTTGTCCGTTAGGCGATGCCGCAGCATGGCCGGTGGCAGCAGCTATAAGGCATTTCAGAGATGAGTTTGAATGGCATGTGGCAAATCCAACTGAAAGTCAAACCAGAAATTATGGATTGGCAGGGTATGCGGAACCGAGAGAAATTCCGGTTGTATAGTTGTTTTATCACGTTTAGTTCTTTGTTAGATTATAGTAGGTTGAGGTCTTAAATTTATATTTATGACCGAAAATGAATTATCATTTATCGTTATTAGGGAAGCTATTGATATTCATAAGGAATTAGGGCCAGGCTTGTTAGAAAAAGTGTATGTTGAGTGCCTTTTTTACCGACTAATCAAATGTGGACTAAAAGTAATCAGAGAACAACCGATACCTGTAGTTTTTGAAGAAGTTAAAATGGACTGTGGATATAGAGCAGATTTAATTATCGAAGGAAAACTTCTAGTAGAGGTAAAATCAATAGAAGCAATCCTTGATGTTCATAAGAGCATCGTATTAACTTATTTGAAATTTGCAAATTGTAAGCTTGGACTTTTAATAAATTTTAAAGTTTCGCTATTGAAGAATGGAATTAAAAGAGTGGTTAATGATTTGTAGCGGCAAAAATCAACAATTAGAAGAAGCGCGGAGTACGGAATACGAATGGAGGAAGAGATGTGGCTCAACAAAAAAACTTTGCGATCCATGCGATGCTTTGAGCGCTTTGCGTTCCCAAAAAAACCAGACGCAAAGATGAGAAGAACCGCAGAGTACGCAAAACGAATGGAGGAAGATGGAGTTTAATAAGAAAACTTTGCGATCCATGCGATGCTTTGAGCGCTTTGCGTTCCAAGACAAACCAGACGTAAAGATGAGAAGAACCGCAGAGTACGCAGAACGAATGGAGGAAGATGAGGTTTAATAAAAAAACTTTGCGATCCTTGCGATGCTTTGAGCGCTTTGCGTTCCCAAAAAGCCAGACGCAAAGATGAGAAGAACCGCAGAGTACACAAAGAGAATGGGAGAAGATAAGGGTTAATAAAAACCTTTGCGATCCTTGCGATACTTTGAGTTCTTTGCGTTCCAAGACAAACCGGACGCAAAGATGAGAAGAACCGCAGAGTACACAAAGAGAATGGGAGAAGATAAGGGTTAATAAAAAACTTTGCGATCCTTGCGATGCTTTGAACGCTTTGCGTTCCAAAATATCTTAAGTATTTACATATGGCTGACGAAAAAAAACTAATTAAAGTAACCATCGACAATATCACCATTGAAGTGGAGCCGGGAACTTCTATCCTGAATGCTGCACGTTCTATTGGTGGTGAAGTGGCACCGCCTGCTATGTGTTATTATAGTAAATTAAAAGGTAGCGGCGGCAAATGCAGAACCTGCCTCGTTGAAGTAGCAGCAGGTTCAACTGCAGATCCGCGCCCAATGCCAAAGCTGGTGGCGAGTTGTCGCACCAATGTAATGGATGGCATGATCGTAAAAAATATTACCAGCGAAAAAGTGTTGGACGCACGTGCAGGGGTAGTTGAATTTTTATTAATTAATCATCCGCTCGATTGCCCTATTTGCGATCAGGCTGGTGAATGTCATTTGCAGGATCTAAGTTACGAGCACGGCGGAGAAGGTACACGATATGAATTTAGCCGAAGAACTTTTGAAAAACATGATATAGGGCCGTACATACAACTGCATATGACCCGTTGTATATTATGTTACCGATGTGTTTATGTTGCTGATCAGTTAACGAACAATCGGGGTCATGGTATTTTAGATCGTGGAGACCATTCTCAAATTGCTACCTATATTGAAAAGGCTCTTACCAATGATTTTATTGGAAATGTAATTGATGTTTGTCCGGTAGGTGCACTAACGGATAAAACCTTCCGCTTTAAAAACAGGGTATGGTTTACCAAACCTGTAGATGCCCATTGTAGTTGCAGTAAATGTTGCGGAGAAGTACAGTTATGGATGCGCGGAGAGGAAGTATTTCGGGTTACAGCCCGCAAAGATGAATGGGGTGAAGTAAAAAACAGTACCAAGGGAGCACCTGGATGGATATGCAATGAATGTCGTTTCGAAAAGAAAAAAGCAAGTGACTGGATTGCTGAAGGTCCAAGTTTAATCAATAGGCATTCGGTGATATCACAGGGACATTATATCGGATTGAAAATGCCTAAAGAAACTGTTCAGGAAGTAATGGGGGGAAGAGAGCCTCGTTTATTAATGGGCATTCACAGCATAAGCGAAGTGAATAGAGAAAATATTGAGTTGAGTACGATTGATCGTGCTGCGAATTCCGGAGATTTTGAAAAATGAATACGGGGTCTTTTAATATTCTTAAAGTAATTATTGACTTTTGCAAATTGACGATTCACTATTTATAATTGACAATTACATAAAATGTAACCATGCTATTAGTTTTTGACTGGGCTTTTTTGGGAGAGAAACTGGCACTAATCGGAGGTATAGTTACCTTATCATTGGTAATTGCGATGTATGAAACATATGCCGAGAGAAAAATTGCAGCGTTTATGCAAGATCGTCGTGGACCGAACCGCGCTGGTCCCTTTGGTTTATTTCAACCATTAGCGGATGGATTGAAATTATTTATGAAAGAAGAAATTATTCCGAATACATCCAATAAATTTCTGTTCATATTAGGACCTTGTCTTGCAATGTTAACTGCAATGATGACTTCAACAGTTATTCCATGGGCTGGAACTATTGATTTTTTCGGGCGCCCGGTTAGCTTGCAGATTTCTGATATTAATATTGGTATACTTTTCATTTTCGGAGTGGTAAGTATGGGTGTATATGGTATAATGATAGGAGGTTGGGCCTCTAATAATAAGTTTTCTTTACTGGCTGCAATGCGTGGTGCATCGCAGGTGATTTCTTATGAATTACCAATGGGATTATCACTCATTGCATTATTGATGCTTACAGGGTCATTAAAAATGAGTGTTATTGTTGGTCAACAGGCCGACACCCTGTACAATGTTTGTTATCAGCCACTCGGTTTTATTATCTTTTTTATCTGTGCATTGGCTGAGTGTAATCGTACGCCATTTGATTTACCAGAAGCAGAGAATGAGCTCAATTTTGGCTATCACCAGGAGTATTCATCGATGAAACTTGGATTTTATTTGTTTGCCGAATATATCAATATGTTTATAAGCAGTGTGGTGATGGCAACGTTATTTTTTGGAGGATATGATATTCCTTTTGTAAACGACGCCAACCTGGGTCAAAAAATCGGGCAGAATTGGTTGGCCATTTTGGAAGCGTTGAGTTTAATAACAAAAACAGGTATTTTCATTTTCACATTTATATGGATTCGCTGGACCATTCCCCGCTTTCGTTACGATCAATTGATGAATCTTGGCTGGCGCGGGTTGATACCATTGAGTTTGATAAATATGTTGGTAACGGCTGCAGTGGTATTATGGCTAAAGAAGTAAAAAAGTTTTGAGTTTGAACGGGGTTTAAGTTGTTGTTGTATTCCTGATAAAAACATCCTATCTAAACTCAATACTATATTTATATTTGCTGACTTTTTGAGAAACAATGCGAATAGCTAAAATGTAGAAGTATGCAGGCATTAACGAATAGGGCACAATTAGTGGAACGGACGCCAATGACATGGTTAGAACGATTGTATCTATGGAATATTTTTATGGGCATGGCTATTACATTTAAGCATATGTTTAAAAGAAAAGCCACGATAAGTTATCCGGAACAAAAAAGAATTTTCAGTCCTGTCTTCAGGGGTTTACACATATTAAATAGGGATGAGGAAGGAAGAGAACGCTGTACCGCCTGTGGTTTGTGTGCCGTTGCATGTCCAGCCGAAGCTATTACCATGGAAGCAGCGGAACGAAAGCCGGGTGAAGAAAATTTATTTCGTGAAGAAAAATATGCGGCCCGATACGAAATCAATATGCTTCGTTGTATTTTTTGTGGATTATGTGAAGAGGCCTGTCCTAAAGATGCCATTTATCTTAGCGAAACAGTGGCACCAGCGAATTATCAGCGTAAAGGATTTATTTATGGAAAACCTGATTTATTGATTCCGCATCCTATTGAAGAGCCCGAGAAATATAAGAGTGCGGTAGGTGCCAGAGTAGTGAGAAATTGATAGTATAGTAAGAAAAGGTTTTAAATAAACAGGATTAATAATTTCACGAGTAATTATTGGTGTATTATTACACGAGTAATTATTGGTGTATTATTAATTACTCAAAACTATTTTAAAATGGTTGCTGTATCTAACCTGACCTGGTAACAACCAACTTATTTAAAGAAACTAACTGACTAAGAGAAACATGGGGGCAACACAAATTCTATTCTGGTTTTTAAGTATACTTGCCTTGCTCAGCGCAGTATTGGTGGTTCTTAGCAAAAATCCGGTGCACAGTGTTCTCTGGCTGATTGTTGTTTTCTTTGCTATTTCCGGTCATTATATAATGCTTAACGCACAATTTATCGGCATTGTAAACCTCATCGTTTATGCAGGTGCTATTATGGTTTTGTTTTTGTTTGTTATTATGCTAATGAATTTGAATGCAGATAGCGAACCGCAAAAAAGTAAGTGGTTAAAACTTGCAGGTATCGTAGCGGGTGGGTGTTTGATGCTGGTGCTGGTTGCTGCATTACGGGATGCAGAAATAAAAGGTAAAATTGCCCAGGTTAAAGATGGTGATATTGGACTTATTAATAATTTAGGAAAGGCTTTATTTACAGATTATGTAGTTCCGTTTGA
>JBJXDV010000509.1:0-14829 GCA_046153465.1 Chitinophagaceae bacterium | reverse complement strand
AGCAATGTGTGGTAGGTATAGCTAGTGACTTTGCATTGAATATCCTATCACTTGAAGGGGAATGGGATTTTGTTTATGGATTGCGCACAACTATATAATTAACGAAGCTTTCTTAAATCTCAACGTTATTTATTTTTTACGCCTTTCGCATTGTCTTTCCATTGCCACAAATGCATACAGGCATAAGTACGGTAAGGGCTCCATTTGGCAGATATCCGCAATAGGTCTTCTTTAAATTTTTTTTTATCCTCTCGTTTCAATTTATACAACCCAATCATTGCATTCTGTATTCCCAGGTCATCTACGGCAAACACATCCTCCCTGCCCAATGCAAACATTAATAACATTTCTACCGTCCACCTGCCAACGCCCTTTATAGTAACAAAATAATTTATTACTTCTTCATTAGTCATTTTGTTCAACTTCTTTAGTTCCATCCCCTGCTCAATGGCAAACCTGGCGACATTGTGAACATATTGCGTTTTTGCATTTGATAAGCCAATTGACCGAAGCGTTGGGAGTGGTGTTTCTACAATCTGTTGCGGGCTGGGTTCTTTACCGTCATATAAACCTATGAAACGTTGATAAATAACGGCAGCTACTTTAGTAGAAAGCTGCTGACTCATAATTGACCCGCATAGATAAAGGCAAATATTTTTTCTTTTTGTTACGGCGAGTACGCCGTGCTCTTCAATTAATTTTCTAAAGCGTTTGTCTTTGCTCAGGATTTCCGGGTAACTCATAGTTATTCTATTTCGAATAGCGGTATACTCCGCCATAATCACCTGCTGCCCATCCATGGTTGGGATTTGTAAAATGTATTTCTAAAATCAGACTTTTAATAGACGCATGCTTTTCGAGTGTTTTTCCCCCATCGCTTGTTTTGTATATTTTTGAATCGGATAGTATATATCCATTGTTATTATCAAAAAAAGAAACATCACCACCTTGGCCTCTTCCAATTAGTTGCTCCCAGTTATTACCGCCATCTATTGTTCGCCAAACACTTCCCTCAGCACCCGTTACCCATCCATGTTGGTCATCTGTAAATTGAATACTATAATTCTTTTTTGATGCTGGCAAAGGTTTCTCAAAAGAAAAAGAGCCTCCACCGTTCTCAGTTCGTGTTATTAAGTCGTCCCCTGTTATCCAACCTTTGTCAAAATCAAAAAAAAATAAACCTGCGATGTTATTAACTGACAATTTTTTTGTCCAGGTTACGCCACCATCTGTTGATTTATATAAACTTTCTCCATTAATCAAATATCCAGATAAACTTGTTAAAAACTGAACATCAAACCCGCCATTATTACCTAATGGGGGTGGAAGTTTTATAGCTTGCCAGCTAGTTCCTCCATTTTCAGTTCGATAAAGGAATTCACTCCCTACCAACCATCCATGATTTGCATCTATAAAAAAAATATTACTTAGAATTTCCTGAACGCTGTCAAATGATTTATACCTGGTCCAACTTATTCCACCGTCGGTGGATTTTGCCATATAACGCTTTCCGCATAAATATCCGGTGGCATCATCTACAAAAAAAATATCGTTAAACCCCGAACTATCCGGTATCGAAATTTTTTGCCATCCAATACCCAATGTATCAAATTTTTCAGGAACCGGAGGGGGTGGATCCTCATCATTTTTACCACAGGCGGTTGACAATATCAAAACAATTAAGAATAGATAAGAAGTCCTAGGGTTCAGCTTCATAAAAACAATTAATGAAACAAGATAAATAATTATCCGGAATACATCATTAGAAAATAAAGACATTATTCACGATTCTGCCCAGGCTTTAAATTCGGATACCCGTTCCCGACTTATAATCATTTCTTCCGAAGCGGTAGCACCTTTCACAGAAAGTTTTAGGCGACTGTTATAAAAGGGTTTTATATGTTCTATGGCAGATACCTTAACAATAAAACGTCGGTTGAGTCTAAAAAAATCTTTAGGATTTAATAGAAGTTCCAGTTTTTCTAGTGTATAATCGATCACAAATCGGTTACCGTCTTTATCTACCAGGTAAACAATCTTATTATCTGCCTGGAAAAAAGCTATGTCTGCTACTTCTACAAAAAATAAACGCTGCCCCACTTTTGCCAGAAACCTGTTCTTAAAATGATTGCCCGATTCTTTGGCGAGTTGTTTTGCTAAAAGCGCGTAATCTGTTTTAATCGAAACGGGTGTTGCAATAGAGTGAAATTTATTTAAGGCGGTTGCGAGTGCCTCTGCTGTAACAGGCTTGAGTATATAGTCGATACTGAATAATTTAAAGGCATCAATCGCAAACTGATCAAATGCTGTCGTAAAAATAACAGGCTTACTAAATTGAACCATCTTAAAAATATCGAAGCTATGCCCATCACTTAGCTGAATATCCAATAAAAGCAAATCGGGCTGAGGTTGCTTCAACAGAAATTGTACCGTATCGGTTATACTTTCTGTTATACCCACCACTTCAATTGAAGGATCGTACTGTTTCAACAGGTGTTGCAGCCGTTGTGCTGCCAATCGTTCATCTTCTACTATAAGCACTTTCATATATTGATCAGTTTATGCTTAGTAACGGAATTGAAACAATAAATTCTTTTTCGGTACAAACCACTTCTACGTTCCGGCTACTGATTAATTCGTATCGCTTCTTAATATTTTGCAATCCAATTTGTGTAGATGCCTCTGCAGATTTTTTTGGCTGAAGGTTATTAGAAATCACCAGCGTATTATTACCGTTTACATGTACATCAATTCGAAGAGGCTTTGAATGCGATACGATATTATGTTTGATGGCATTTTCAATAAGCATTTGCAGAGCCACCGGAATTACATAGGATTTTTTATACTTTTCAGGAATATCCATTATCACCTCCAGGCCTTCATCGAAACGTTTTTTCAATAAAAAAATGTAGGGCTTTATAAAGTCTAGTTCATTCTCTAATTCTACCAGTTCTTTATCCTGGTTAGAAAGAATATACCTGTACACTTTGGAAAACTCTTCTATAAATTTATTTGCTTCAGGATTATCTTTTATTACCAGGGAAGAAAGTACATTAAGATTATTAAAAAGAAAATGTGGATTAACCTGGCTTTTTATTAGTTGTAATTGTGCCTGCGTACTATTTTGCCTTAACTCTTCCGCCTCTACCCATTGTTTTTTATACTCTTTAAAGAAAAAGAAGATCGCATTTATAAGATGAAAAAATAAATTTACGAGGCCGCCATAAATAATATTCAGCTTTAAGGGTATCATGTTTTGCTGAAAACTATGTTGATGGAGAACCATTCCAACAAACCAAACAACAATAAAAGTAAAAGCAAAAGAAATTATATTGCCCGCAAGAAAAAAGGTTGCCAGGTATTTAATTTTATTATTTGCCGGCTTAAATTGCTTTTCAAGAACAGGTTGAAACAAACGATTTCCTTCCCAGGTAAAAAAAGTTATCAGGAAAATAGTAAGTATTGCATAATACCATTCAATAGTGATATTGAAATATGTATATACTTCGCACAACACTGTATTGATAAACGTATACAGAGATAAACAAATAATAAACCAGTACCTGTATTTATGCTTAAACATATTTTTGAAATAAAAAAATCAACCCCCGGCAATAACCAAAGGTTGATGAAGATGGTCTTTCAAAATCAGGGAATTAATACCTTATCAATTACGTGTACTACACCGTTCGTTGTTACAATATCAGTAATACTAATAACGGCATCCGCTGTATTTGCATTACCTCTAACTTTCGCACCTCCGGCCAGCTTAATAGTTACTTTACTTCCCTGCACCGTGGTAGGCTGAGCCCCTTCGGTAAGGTCAGATGAAAATACCCTTGCCCCTATTACATGGTACAACAAAATATTTTTTAAAGTGTTCGGATTTGCTGCATTTATTGCTGCAATCGTTGGAAAGCCTGCATCAATAAAGGCCTGGTTAGTGGGAGCAAAAACAGTTAGTGGCCCTGCTGCCGACAATGCCCCGGAAATACTGGTTCCGCTTTCATCGGCCCTTAATACTGCTGCTACTAAATAAGAAAGTGTTGGAACAGCCTGAGCAGTAGCAACTATATTACCTGCTGGTGGAACCAAAACGCGGTCAATAATATGTATTACGCCGTTCGCAGCACTTACATCTGCGGTAGTTACCTTAACTCCATTAATAAAAACTCCACTAGCACCTCGGGTTGTAAATAATTTTACTCCGCCCAGCGTAGCTACTTCTGCATTGGGGCCTGCGGGTACATTTCCGCTTGTTACGATAGAACTAAGTACATGATATTGTAACAACGCCTGCAAAGCAGTTTTAGAAGTGCTTTTAATAACTGCTTCTGTATATCCTGCCGCAATAAAGGCTGCATTGGTAGGTGCAAACACCGTTAAATTGGGAGTATTTGCCAAAACACCTTCCAATTCCGCTTGCAAAACCGCTGTTTCCAGTAAACTAAAATCAGCACCATCAACTACAATTTGAGTAATATTTTTGGGTGCCGGCTTATCATCATCTTTATTACAGGAAGATATCAATAACATGGAGCTCACTAAAATCAAATAACTAAAATTCTTAATGTGGTGTGTTCGTTTCATAATAAAATTGTTTAAGTATATAACATAATTAATTTCCTAATTCTCTTCTTCAGGCCGCGAAAGCATCAATTTTCTGAGTGAACTGTTGTTTAATGAGTGTCAACGGCGTTTAATCTTTTTAAAAATGGCCCGCTATAGAAATAACCGGCCTTGTCTAACACTAAGAAAGTTTATGGTAGTAATACCTGGTTAATAACGTGTACTACTCCATTGGTAGTAAGAATATCTGTGACTATAATGGAAGCAGCAGTTGGGTTACTATTGCCTTTTACTTTAGGCCCTCCTGTTAATGTAATTTTTACAGTGCCGCCATTAACGGTAGCAGGTGTAGAATTATTCACCAGGTCAGATGAAAATACTCTTGCCGCGATTACATGATAAGTCAATATGGTAGTAAGTGTGTTTGGGTCCGCTGCATTAATAGAAGCAACTGTAGGAAACCCTGCATTAATAAAAGCCTGGTTAATTGGAGCAAAAACAGTAAAAGGACCAGCACTGCTTAATACGGCAGCTACATTCGTACTACCCTGGCTGGCGCGCAAAACGGCTGCCACCAAATAAGTAAGATTAGCATTGCCTTGTGCGGTCTGCACAATGGTACCCACCGATGCCATCAACACTCTATTTACCGCATGTATAACTCCGTTAGTACAGTCAATATCTTTTTCTATAACGGAAATTCCATTTACAAAAACTTTATTACTAATTGTTCTGGTTACATAAACTGGTTTATTAATAACAGTAGTTACTTCTGTATTGGCTGCCTGAGGAATTTGGGTTGATTTTATTTCACTACCCAACACATGATAGAGTAAAATTGCTTTAAGGGTTGCTTCGGGTACATTTTTGATATCGTTGATATCCTTAAAACCCGCGGCCCTGAACGCATCATCGGTAGGAGCAAAAAGAGTAAAGGTTGCTTTTTTGTCGTTTAATGTTTCAACTAATTTTGCCTTAACAACAGCAGCCGTTAAGAAATTAAATTTTTTGTCGGAAGCAATCGTTTGGAAAATTGTTCTTGGTGATTCCCCATCTCCAAAAGGAGGAAGTTTTTCACAGGCAGAAAAGGTTAGCGTTACAAACAGCGATAAGAAAAATAACTTTAGCGATTTAACATAAAAGATTTTTGTCATAAAAAATAGTTTTAGTATTTAATAATGACAAAATAATATGCTCGTAGAATTTGGAATACTCCCCGGGCTGCTATAAATGTTGACGAATTGTACTAATATAGGAGTGAACCGGAAACAAGTCGTTAAGAAAATGAATAACTGATGTCTCCATCCTTATCATCTTTCATCAAAATCCCTAATTGCTGCAATTGATTTCTTATTTTATCGGAAGTGGCATAATCTTTTTTTCTACGGGCATCTTTCCGGATATCTTTCAACAATTCAAGTACACCAGTCAATTTACCCTCTTCTTTTTCGGTTTCGCCTTTTAGTCCAAATATTCTTTCCAAATAGTTATAAAAGTTTAGAAGCATGTTTTTAAATACACCAGCTCCAATAGCCGATAAAGGTATATGACCGTCTTTAACAGCATTAATTACCGAAACCAATTCAAACATATTTGCTAATACTTTGGCAGTATTTAAATCATCATTCATAAACTCATCCATCTGTATCAAAAGTTTTGACATGCGGTTAACGAGTTCAATATCTGTTCCTGCTTCCGGAACCTGAGTTACGGCATCCTGCTGTTTCTTCAGGCTTTCATAGGCTTCCCATAATCTTTTTAACCCTTTTTCAGACGCTTGCAGCGCTTCATTACTAAAATCGAGCGTGCTGCGGTAATGTGTTTGTAAAATAAAAAATCGGATGGTCATAGGCGAGTATGCCTGAAGTAACATAGGATGTTTGCCGGTGAAAAGCTGGGTAAGCATTATTTGATTACCATAACTCTTGCCCATTTTTTTACCATTAATAGTAATCATATTATTATGAAGCCAGTAACGGGCAGGCACATGTCCTCCATTGCAAATACTGCTTTGTGCAATTTCACTTTCATGATGGGGAAATAAAAGATCCATACCGCCACCATGAATATCAAATTGCTCACCAAGATATTTTTTACTCATTGCCGAACATTCAATATGCCAGCCAGGAAAGCCAACTCCCCATGGACTTTGCCAACGCATAATATGTTCGGGAGCAGCCATTTTCCATAAGGCAAAATCCTGCTTGTTTCTTTTCTCTTCCTGCCCATCTAATTCTCTGGTTTCTTCACCACGTGACCCGGCTGCTACCAAATCTTCGAGTATACGTCCGCTTAATTTTCCATAAGGAAAGTTTGCGGCATATTTAACAACATCAAAATAAACAGATCCATTTACTTCGTACGCATACCCCTGCTTAATAATTTTTTTAATCATTTCTATCTGCTCAACAATATGCCCGGTAGCTGTCGGTTCAATAGTTGGTTCCAGGTTATTAAACTGGTGCATGGCCCAATGAAACAGGTTGGTATATTTCTGAACCAACTCCATCGGTTCCAATTTTTCAAGCAATGCTTTTTTAGATATTTTATCTTCTGCTTCCCTTCCTTCTTCTTCAAAATGACCAGCATCTGTTATATTACGGACATACCTGACTTTATACCCGAGGTATTGGAGATAACGAAATAACAAATCAAAAGTAATAAAAGGCCTCGCATGACCAAGATGACTTTCTCCACTTACAGTAGGACCGCATACATACATTCCTGCATGTCCCTTTGTTAGAGGTTTAAAAATTTCTTTTTGCCTGCTATAAGAATTATACACTTTTAATTCGCTCATGGATATTTTTTTTATTGGCCCGGCTGCAGATCCAATATCAACGTTTGTTGTGTCACACTCTTCAGCGCCTGAATCTATACTGAAATGAAGGCTGCTTGGGTAAATGCAAAAATAAATTTATCCCACCACAATGGGACAACAAAAAGCGCAGGAATAGTGAAAGAAAAATTGCATCTGACAAATATAATAAAATCAACGATATTCAGCGCCATTGCAAATCGGCCATTACCGGGTTATGATCTGAAAAGGGAACCACCATTCTTTTTGATTGTACCACTCGTAACTTTTTATTGACCATGATATAATCAATTCGCAGGGTAGGAGCTATATTTTTAAAAGTAGCTCCAATTCCACTTCCTGCTTCTATAAAAGCATCTTGCCGGTTGCCTTTTATTGTGGCATAAGTATAGGAATTAGGAACATCGTTAAAATCGCCACAAATAATTTCGGGGTATGGGCTCTGATCTAATTGCTGCCTTACCGTTTCTGACTGACTACCTCTAAAATTATAGCCGGTTTTAAGTTTACGAACAATAGATTTAGATGCCATCATTAAACTGTCATCCGCACTTTTAATAATTTCAAGATTGTGATAATCTTCTTTATTTAGTTGTATTGATTGCAGGTGCGTTGTAAATACTCTTATTTTTTTCTCATGAACCTCCAGATCTACGGCTATTAAGCTTTCAGCAGCTCTCTCTTTTCGGGTACCCGAGTAATTTAGCTGGTAATGTGCAAGAATGGGATACTTTGAAAAGATCGCTGCTCCTACTATATATTTTCCCTGTCGCTTAATATAATCTCCCACCCAATAATTATATGGGTAGCCCATAGCTGTTATTTCTTCTACATTATTATAAACAGGGCCACTTAAGTTAGTTTCCAAAAATTCCTGAAAACACAAAATATCGGCATTTTGTTTTTGTACAAATTCAAGCATTTGCTTCCTGCCGGGTTTTTTAATGGTACCGTCTTTACGTTGTTCATCAAACCATGAAACATTCCAGGTTAATAACCGAATACTATTACTGTCTTTTTGATTGTTAAAACTCGTAAAAAAATGAACGCCCATAAATGCTCTTATGTTCGTAAATCCAATAAAAAGTGTAAGCAAGGGTAAAATCACCCAGCGTGATCGGAATATAAGCCAGAAAACTACAAAACTAACTACCAGCAATAACAGAAAAGGGAAAGCCAAACCAATGATTGCAATAAACCACCAATACCGGGGGTTTAAATAAAAATTTGCACAGGCAAGGAGGAAAAAAAATACTGCTACTATGGTAGCTATAATAAAAACTCTTTTAGTAAATGTGCGTACAAATTTTGCCATGCTTAAAATTATAAATTCTCATCTTCCGCTGCCCGTTTCAAAATTTGTTTCTCTTCTTCGCTGAGTTGTTGATATCCTTTTTCTCCAATTTTGTCCAATATGGCGTCAATTCTTTTCTGAGTAAGATTGGCAACTTTATTATAGGGTTTAGTGCCACTGGTATTATAAAAAAACTCTTTTGGCGAAATCTTCTCCTCTTTTTGTACTGGAGTAAATAAATTATTAAACCATTTAAATAATTGATTCATACCATTACTCCAATCAGTTCCTTTTTTAAATTGCCACATAAACAACCAGCCGAAAGCTGCACCTCCGATATGAGAGATATGCCCTCCCGAATTAATATCTTTAGCAACCATGGCAAAATCTACGATCACAAAAATGACTGTAATTACCCATAACGGAATGCCGCCATTGATCATCGGGAAAAATCGATAATTCGGAGCAAGTATCGTGGTAGCAATAGCAATCGCCATTACACCGGCTGAAGCGCCTTCGAGAGTTGCTAATGAAGAAGCCGTTTTTAATCCGGGAAAAATATTCATGCTAATTAAAAATAAAACACCTCCTGAAAGTCCGCCATATACAAATAATGGAATAATTGTTTTGTTACCTGCAAGGTCCTGTAAAATAAAACCGAATATCCATAGCCATATAATATTTCCGATGAGATGAAACACCCCGTCATGCATAAACATGTACGTTAGAAGGGTCCAGGGCCGGCTCAATAATGTTTCAAAATTTGAAGGAAGCCGGAACCAATCAAAAATTCCTTTGTAATAACTATTGTTAGATACTGCTCCATCTGTAGAGGTAAGCCTCATGGAAAGTTGTATAAACGTAAATACACAAAATACAATAACCAATATTGCGAGCAACAATACCAGTGTATTACCCCGTTGACCAAGCCCCGCTTTTTTGGCGTACCGTTCTTCCATGCAGAAATAAAGTTTAGGCGAATTTACGAATACCTGCATATTGTGAAAAGCCGGCGGTAAACGCTTTCTACCTATTAACAGCTTTTTGAAAAGAATGTTGTGTTAGTAAAAGTTTCGGCGGTTGCCTTTGCTTTTATTCCAGATAAGTACAATAATTAATCCTGCAAGGGCTCCCCCAAGATGCGCCCAATGTGCCACATTATCGCCAGGGGTTTTATTCACCGCTCCAAATAGGTCGATGGCCATAAAACCTGGAATAACAAATTTAGCTTTTATAGGTATTGGGATGAACATAACGTACATTTCTGTATTAGGAAATAAATAGGCAAAAGCAGCCATTACACCCATTATCGCTCCAGAGGCTCCTACAGCGGCTGAATCCGAAAGTAGCAAATGAGCTGCTGCCGCACAGACGCCGCAGATGATATAAAATTGAAAAAATCGTTTAGCTCCCCAAAAATTTTCTAAGATTTTTCCAAACATCCATAGCGCAAACATATTAAAGAAAAGGTGACTCCAGCCACCATGCATGAACATATGCGTTATAGGTTGCCAAATTCTAAAAAAACCAGAATTTATCGGCATTAATTGCCCATAAGCAACATATTCTCCGTAGGGAGAATTCTCTGTAAAAAGTTGTATCAAAAAGATCAACACATTTACAATCAGCAAATTTTTAACAACAGGGGGTATATCTGAAAATCCGGAAGAACGATACTGCATAGTTTAAAATTAAAAGCAATAAAATACGAAGATCGGATTAAGCAACTGAATAAAATTCTTAAATCATTTTAACTTTAGCTGCACTACATTTTCAATATGCCGGGTATGTGGAAACATATCTACCGGCTGAATTTTTGTAACCTCATATTGCTCGCCCAATAAGTTTAGGTCGCGTGCCTGCGTAGCCGGGTTGCAACTTACATAAACTACAACAGGAGCCTTTATTGTCAGAATTTTCAATACTAATTTTTCATGCATACCAACTCTTGGAGGATCTGTTATAATTACATCGGGCTTACCATGTTCCGCAAAAAAAGCATCCGTACACACATCAATTACATCTCCTGCAAAAAAACTTGTATTTGAAAGTTCATTTAGTAAGGCATTTTCTTTCGCATCATCTATAGCTTCCTTCACTGTTTCTACTCCAATAATTTTTTTTGCCTGCTTACTAACAAAAATGCCAATGCTTCCGGTGCCGCAATAGAGATCATACACTATTTCTTTTCCGGTTAATGATGCAAATTCTTTTGTTACCTGGTATAATCTTTCTCCCTGCGCCGTATTGGTCTGAAAAAATGATTTTGCACCAATCTTAAATTGAAACTCGTTTAATTTTTCGACCACAAATCCATTCCCTTTATAAACCTGTGGTTCCAGGTCATAAAGACTGTCATTCATTTTTGAATTAATGGTATACAAAAGAGTAGTAATCTCGGGGAACTTTGATACAAGATGATTCAATAATTTCTTGCGATTTTCTTCTTCCTCGCGCCCAAAAACAACATTCACCATTATCTCCCCGCTACGGCAAATACGCACAAGAAGCGTTCTGATAAAACCGTTATGTAAACGAATATCATAAAATGGCCATCCTTCTTTTAAAGCGAAATTTTTAACAGCCGTGCGTATAGCATTGGTTGGCTCTGCCTGTAAATGACAATTATTAATATTTACCACTTTATCAAAAAACCCACGGGCATGAAAGCCCGCGGCACCAACTGACTCACCTTCTACTGCAACCGAAGAATTAGAATAGCCCTCTTTATCAATTTTTTTTTCAAACTTTCCAAAAGGAATAAACTCTTTGGTGGCAAACGTATACTCCATTTTGTTTCGGTAGTACCTATCATCGGTTGCGCCTAAAATTGGTAAGATTGCCGGCAATTCAATTTTTCCAATCCGGCCAAGTACTTCTTCAACCTGGCGCTGTTTGTAATACAATTGTTTTTTATAAGGAAGCATTTGCCATTGGCAACCACCGCAAGCTCCAAAATGTTCACAAAAAGGTTCTACCCGATCAGCAGAATAACTATGAAAATGAATGGGCCTTCCTTCAGCCCAATCTTTTTTACTTTTTGAAAGCCTGATGTCAACAATGTCGCCGGGAACCACATCTTCCACAAAAATTACTTTTCCTTCTACCCTTGCCAGCGAACGACCCTCCCCAGCATGGTCCTCTATCAAAATTTTTTCCAGTACAATGTTCTTATTATTTCTTTTCACGATGCAAATATAGGTTAGTAGGAAGATGGTAGACGGAGAAGGCTAAAGCATGCCGCTTCTGCAACACACTCTTTACCTTTACGCTTTCATGAATTCATCCACCAAAAATTATAAGGGAATTTATTTTATGTTGTTGGCGGCACTAAGCTTTTCCATTATGGGTGGATTTGCAAAAGTGTTGAAGCCTTTTTTTAATGCGCCCCAATTAGTTTTTTATCGTAACCTGGTTGGTTTGATTTTTATTGCTGCCTCTATTCTTCGATATCCACTTAAACAAACGGGTGGACGATTACCATTACTTATTTTCAGAGGCATCATGGGCACGCTTGCACTGTACACTCTTCTATACAGTATTCTTCATATTCCATTGGGCGCCGCCATGACCTATAATACCATCAATACTTTTTATATCGCTGTTCTTTCCTGGTGGTTGTTGAAAGAAAGATTGAGTGGAATCGCCTGGATCTGTATTATAGCTGGATTTACGGGCATTCTGCTAATTTATAAACCTACAGGGGATTTTAGCTGGAAGTACCATATGGTGGGTTTGCTTCATGGATTTTTTTCTGCATTAGCCTATTTATCTATAGGTACACTTAACAGGTATTATGATACAAGAGTGATTGTGCTTTCGTTTTTGATGAGCGGTTTTCTTCTTCCATTACTATGCATGCTTATTGGTTACCTGGCACCAATTGCTCCCGATGATTTCTTTTTTCCGGTATTTAAAATGCCGCACGCTACTGAATGGTTTTATATCACCAGTTTTGGCTTTTTTGCATTGGCGGGCCAATATTTTGTAACCAGGGCCTATGGAAACGATAAAGCAGGAATTGTTTCGGCTATAGGATACAGTAATATCCTTTTTGGTTTAGTAATTGGAATATTATTGGGAGATGCTCTCCCGGATGAATTAACTTTTCTAGGAATTCTTATTGTAATTGCAAGTGGAGTAGGTATATCAATTACCAAGAAATAAAAGAGAATGCTTCGAAAGAGAAATAAAATCTCGCAAAGGCGCTACGACGCAAAGAAGAAATATCGAAAATCAGGTGTTGCGACTTTGTGTCGTTGCGGGAAAAACATATCTAAAATACTTTGGCGACAGCCACTTAATAGAATACTTTAAGATTATTATTCTTCACTTTTCTTTGATTCGTATTTTTTCTCTGCCTCCTTTGCTTTTTCAAAATCAAGTACTACTCCATTAATACAAAAACGCAAACCGGTTGGAGGTGGGCCATCATTGAAAACATGTCCTAAATGTGCCAAACAACGACCGCACTGTGTTTCTGTTCGCGACATACCATGGGTATTATCCGGTGTATAAATAATACTTGTTTTACTGATGGGCTCATAAAAACTTGGCCAACCACAACCACTATCAAATTTGGCATTACTTTTAAACAATGCATTCCCGCAAGCACCACAATAATAGGTACCCGTTTCCTCAAATTTTTCAAATTTACTCGTCCATGGCCGCTCTGTTCCCTTTTGGCGGGCTATATTGAATACGTCGGCTGGAAGTGCTTTTTTCCACTGTTCCTCAGTGAGCGTTACTTTAGAAGTATCTGTACGCGAATAAACAGGATTGTTTTCTTTTTTTGTTTCCATAGTTATTTTTTTTGTAGTGGGAGCAGATTGCGAATAGCTGCATTGCTGTAGCCCGGCAACAAGTGCAATTCCTATGCTAATGATGATAACTCTTTTCATATTCTTTAATTATGTAACAAATGTACGAAAGCAATGTTCGCGCGGATTGTCTCAATACCGACACCCGAACATCTGTTAACATTTATTTCAGACTATATTTCCTGAAAAATTGTTAAAGGATTTTAATACGCATCCTTTATATTTGTTTGTACACCAAGTTTGACCAGCCCATGTTCAATTTAATTTTATTTGGCCCTCCGGGTAGTGGAAAAGGAACCCAATCAGAAAAATTGATTGCCCGCTATGGCTTAAAGCATTTAAGTACAGGAGATCTGTTGCGTACAGAAATTGCTGCTCAAAGTCCGTTGGGCATGGCCGCTAAAAGCATTATGGATAAAGGTCAATTGGTACCGGATGAGGTTGTTATTGAAATGATTAATGCTGCCTTGGAAAATAATCCCGAAGCAAGAGGATTTTTATTTGATGGCTTCCCCCGAACCACTGCACAGGCACAGGCACTGGACAAATTATTAAATCAAAAAAATACTGAAATTGCTATTGTACTTGCGTTACAGGTAGGTAAGGAAGAACTTGTGTCGCGATTGGTTAACCGGGGCAAAACATCTGGCAGAAGTGACGATACAAACGAATCGGTGATTCGCTCTCGTATTGAAGAATACGAAGTGAAAACAGCTACGGTATCAGAATATTACCAAAAATTTGATAAGGTGGTATTGGTAAAAGGAGAAGGAACCATTGATGAAATATTTGAGGTATTGTGTGCAGAGATTGATGCGAAAAAAGTAGTGTAATAAGCAATCAGTTGATATCAGTTCAATTTTTTTATCTCTTTGTTAGAAAGCTAAGAGCAGAAAGAGAAAAGAGACGAAAGAATTGCAACTCTCTTTCTTCTTCCTTCCTCTTTTAATCTCTTTGCTAATGATGCTAAGAGACAAATGAGAAAAGAGATCAAAGAGAAAATACATTAGAAGCTTGAAAGTTTTTGTTAGTTCTCTTTTTCCCTCCTTCCTCTTTAAGCTCTTTGCCAATAAAGCTAAGAGACAAGGAGAAAAGAGATCAAAGAGTAGAACCAATAAAAGTTTGAGCGTTTTTTTAGTTCTCTTTCTTCCTCCTTCCTCTTTAACCTCTTTGCCAATAAAGCTAAGAGACGAGGAGAAAAGAGATCAAAGAGTAGAACCAATAAAAGTTTGAGCGTTTTTTTAGTTCTCTTTCTTCCTCCTTCCTCTTTTAATCTCTTTGCTAATGATGCTAAGAGACAAATGAGAAATGAGACAAAAGAGAAAATA
>JBJXDV010000508.1:0-8638 GCA_046153465.1 Chitinophagaceae bacterium | reverse complement strand
CAATTAGTCGGGCAGCACATGTAATCGAATTTTATACCAAATATCATGTCTTACAAAAAATAGGAAGAGATGGCAGTTAATGCCAATAAGATGGCAGTGGTTGGCAAAATGAGGTAGGATTTCAGAAGTCATTAGGTGTCAATTTTTCATATGCTATAAAATTTGAGAATTGTAAATAAAAATATTAAAGTATTTTTCCTTTAAAAGGAAAACGACGGGCTGGTCTTACTCTTTTAATTAAATCATAAACGAACATCTTATTCAATTTGCCAAGTTTTCCCTAGCTTTGCCCGCTCACAACAAGTTCATTGATTCATGATTAGCAGAAGAAATATTCGGGTTAAAGTGATGCAGGTGCTTTATGCTATTGAAAGCCGGGAGGAAATAGTTAATCCGGGAGAGGCAGTACGATCTTTACAAAAACATTTTGATCAAAGCCGGCAGTTGCTTGTTTATATTATTTATTTAATAACTGAAGTAGCCCGCTATGCAGAAAAAGACTCACGCAACAGGGCGGCGAAACATTTACCTTCCAGAGAAGACCTTATAGTAAACACTAAATTAGCGGGTAATGAACTGCTTTGGAAAATTATGGATAGTCCCACCTGGAAACAAGCTCTTAAAAACGATAAGCCCCAGCTAATTGAGGACCATGACCTGGTACGGAAAATTTATATCGAATTGGCTGAACGGGATGAATATAAAAAATATATTGCTATCCCAAGCCGCGATCGGAAGCAGGAAAAAGACATGCTCGATTTTATCTTTACAGAAATGCTTTTAGCCAATGAATCTTTTACTACACATATCGAAGAAACCTTTACCAATTGGGATGATGATGCAGATATTATGGTTCAATTGATAAATAATTTCTTGAATAAATCCAATTCCTATAATTTTCAGGAATTGATCAGTAAAGAGAAAAAAGATTTTGCCAGTTCCCTATTGGAGACGACGATTGATAAAAAGGAAATGGTATTGGATCTCATAAAACCAAAACTAAACAATTGGGATTCGGATAGAATTGCCGTGCTGGATATGATTCTTATGCGGTTGGGTGTATGCGAATTTCTTTTTTTTGATACTATTCCTCCGAAAGTAACAATTAATGAATATATAGACCTGGCAAAAGAATACAGTACGCAACAGAGCGGACAGTTTGTAAATGGAATACTCGATAATATCCATAAGGATCTGATTCGGGATAATAAAATGAACAAAAGAGATTACAAAACCAAAGGTTAAAGGCAACCTGAAAATTTTAAAATAAAATTGTATGAAAAATTTTTTTTGTACGGCGCTTTCGCTAACCCTTTTTGTTAGTTGTTTAAATAAAACAGATAAGGAAAATGGAGCACCTGCAAATTCTGGCACTACTAAAGTGCCAAATGCTACTACTACAGAACCACCAGTTAAGGAAACCGATCCTTCAAATTTCACGAGTATGGTTTGGATAGATTCCTCAAAAAGTATGGGAGCAATCACGCAGGGAGAAGTTTTGAAAATCAGTTATCGCTTTAAAAATACGGGTACCAAACCCTTGATTATTGAATCTGTAAAACCCGGATGCGGATGTACGATTGCTGATTATCCAAAACAACCCATAAGCCCGGGGCAGGAAGGAGAAGTAAAAGCGGAATTTGATAGCCACGGCAAAGAAGGAATGCAAAATAAAAATATTTCCGTTACTGCAAATACCAGTGTACATAATTACACGCTTGTGTTTGATGTAACTGTAAATAAACCTAAATCTTAGTGGATCTTATTAATTATTAAACAACAACAATGACAACTTTAGTTTATTTATTGCAGTCTTCGCCAGCAACAAACAGTACTTTCTCGATGGTATTATTAGGCGCAATGATTTTAGTGTTTTGGTTATTCATGATTCGCCCCCAGGCAAAAAAGGCCAAATTGGCCAAACAATTTCAGGCCGATATGCAGAAAGGTGCCAAAATAGTTACAATTGCAGGCATACACGGAACGGTTAACAAAGTAAATGAAGACGGAACAACAATTATGCTTGAAACCAGCCCGGGTAGTTATATGAAAATAGAAAAAAGTGCTATTTCCATTGAATGGTCACAGGCATTAAACAAAGCTGCCGTAGTAACTACTAAATAATAGTTGGTGCAAGCCAGTAATTGGAAAATCTCAAAAACTCACTATATCAAAATTGAGTTTTGAGATTTTTCTTTGTGCGTTGGAATTTTTTTTCGTTAATTTTTCACTGCTTTCTTTCATTCAATATAATAAATTCAGCTTTTATTAAATGTTACGAGTAGGTATAACCGGTGGAATTGGTTCGGGCAAAAGTACGGTATCAGGTATTTTTGAATCCCTGGGAGTACCTGTATATGATGCAGATTCGGCGGCTAAACGGTTGATGAATGAAGACCCCAGGCTGAAAGAACAATTAATAAAAGAGTTTGGTGAAAAAACCTATGAAAATGGGAAGCTAAATCGTAGTCATCTTTCGTCCATCGTTTTCAACAATAAAGAAAAACTAACATTGCTTAATTCGCTTGTGCATCCCATTACCCTTCAGGATGCACAACAATGGATGGCACATCAAAAAACGCCTTACTCAATTAAAGAAGCTGCCCTGATATTTGAAAGCGGTTCTCAAGTTGCGTTAGATTATGTTATCGGTGTTTCTGCACCAGTAAACCTTCGAATCCAACGTGTAATGGAAAGAGACCATATCAGCCGGGCTGAAGTAACTGCCAGAATTTCCAAACAAATGCAGGAACAGGTTAAAATGAGTTTATGCAATTTTATAGTCATCAACGACGGAATTCAGATGCTCATTCCCCAGGTGCTAACCCTTCACGATAAACTACTGGAATTATCAAAACAAAAAAAGTAGATGGATAATTTTCCGGCCTTTGCCGATTACATTCTCGTTCTTCTTTTCGGAATATTGCTTCCTTTTGTTTCTGGAATACGAAGTGCTGCTGCATTTAAAGAAATGACGATGGCTTTTGATACGGCTACCAAAAGGAAGTTCTATTTAGGCAATAGTTTTTTTTTATTCATCATGGCCCTGATAATAATTATTGTATGGCAACTCTACCAGCGTCCATTTAAAGAATTGGGATTTATCTCCCCTATTAACGCCAGGCGAAGTACACCCTGGTGGATGATTTTTTTATTCATCGGCCTTTATGCTATGGATATTATTTATTCAATAACCGATAAAACGCAACTAACAAAAACAAAAGAGCAGCTTGAAGAGCAAACGCCTTTCATGCCAACCCAACTAAAAGATTTGCCTGCCTATATTATCATGTGTGTAAGTGCGGGGGTTTTTGAAGAAATTGTTTTTCGAGGTTACCTTATCGGCTTTTTCAAAACTATTTTTGTTGGTATCCCTGCTGCCGCCGCATGGGCGGTATTAACACCCGCTCTTATTTTTAGTATCGCTCACTACTACCAGGGACCCATGGCCGTATTTAAAATCTTGGTTCTTTCTTTATTATTCGGAATGATTTTTTGGCATTCAGGTTCGCTATGGGGTGTGATGATCATTCATTTTTTCGTCGATTTGATTGGAGGATTATTAAGTGTTTATCTTTCATCCGATAATAAAGAAGAATGAAATTTATTTTTGAGAGATTATTCTACTGTTACGTTAAACCAACGATGCGATAATTATTTTACTGAAGATGGATACCGAGCCGTTACTCAAAATTACGATGATCCTTCTTTGTAAAACCACAGGCAGATTTTCTTCGAACATTGAGAAACTAAAAACGGGTTGCCGCGAAAGCGCAAAGTTGTTACCCACCAATACTTTTAACGTGGATATATCCACGCTAAATTATTCTAATTACGGCACTAAATATTCTCTGATGTTAATTTTAATGAACCCATCCAAAAAATATTTCTAAAGAAGTGCCCTAAGAAATTAATCGCCTATAATGCCTGGGGAATCCTAATTCTTTCAATTCTTTGGAAAAATACAATACCGCACTCCTCTCAACATACTATTTAAGTTTTGCCAATACGTCTTTTATACGCTGATAAGCAATTTCAATTTTGGGAAGGCTATTTGCAAACGATAGTCGTATACACTTTGGCGAACCGAATGCCCGACCCGTTACGGTTGAAACATGCGCATTATTTAATAAATACATACAAAAATCATCTGCATTTTCGATTGTTTGAATACCATCAGTTTTCCCAAAATAACTATCTACTTCAGGAAAAACATAAAAAGCACCATCGGGCCTGGCGCATTTCCATCCCGGAATTTCTGCAATCAATTCCATAACTCTTTTTCGCCGGCGTTCAAATTCTTTGGTCATTTCCATAGACGGTTTCAGGTCGGCAGTTAATGCAACAATTGCGGCACGTTGTGTAACTGCATTTGCCCCACTGGTAAACTGGCCCTGTATTTTTTCGCATGCCTTGGCAATGGTTGTATTGGCGGCAATATAACCCAAACGGTAACCTGTCATCGCAAAGCCCTTACTCAATCCGTTTACAATGATAACCCGATCTTTTATATCGTTAAACTGCGCAATACTTTCATGCTTACCCACAAAATTAATATACTCATAAATTTCATCTGATATAATCAACAGTTCCGGATGTTTGGAAAAAACAATGGCCAACCCTTCCAGTTCTTTCTTACTATAAACGGAGCCAGAGGGATTACAGGGAGAAGAAAACAAAAATAATTTAGAACGCTCTGTAATACTTTCTTCTAATTCCTGAGGAGTAATTTTATAGTTACCCGCCATAGTCGTTGGTAGGATAACAGGCACTCCGCCTGCAATTTTTACCAATTCAGAATAGGTTACCCAAAAAGGGGCCGGAATAATTACCTCATCGCCTGCATCTACAACCGATAAAACAATATTAGCCAAACTTTGCTTGGCGCCGGTTGAAACTACAATATTCTCAGGCTTATAATCCAGATTATTATCACGCTTTAATTTAGTACAAACAGCTTCTCTCAAATCGGGATAGCCGGCAACTGGTGTATAATGACTGAAATTATCATCAATGGCTTTTTTGGCTGCTTCTTTGATATGTTGTGGAGTATCAAAATCTGGTTCTCCTAAGCTCAGGTCAATAACGTCGGCCCCCTTTGCACGCAGTTCACGGCCAAGTTTCGCCATTTTAAGTGTTTCGGGCTCATTAAATTTTTCGAGCAGAGAAGATAGTTGCATCGTTTCTGTAATTGCTGGCATTGGGGTTGATTAAAAATTCATTTAGATAGTCTGCGAAATTAAGATTAATCCGAACTAACAGGTGTTTACTTTTCATATTGAATCTGAAATGTGGAAAGGTCGGGTATATATGTTTTTTTGCGTTTCACTTCATAATCATATATAACCTTTCCTAAATTTTTCATAAAGGGAAATCCAATGCTATCGTAGTCATATCTGCTATCGTTTAAAACTCCATCACTATTGCAGTATATTGCTGCCGACAACATATATTCAATCTTCTTTTCAAAATCTACCACATACGCAGCATCAATCAAAAAACCGTAAGCATCTCCAACCTTATTAAATATGCGAAATTTTTTTGGGAGCGTTTGCTTTTCAGATCCCCAATATAAAAACTTACAATAGGCATCCCAATACTCAGGTAATTGATAAGAAGGATAATCCGATTCGGTTGGGTATTGTGACATATACTTCCACACAAAATGATAATCCTCGGGCGAAATAGTAAAACGTTGTTTCGCAGGAACATCGTTTGGAAAAAGAATACTTCGAACAATCTGGTGCAGGTCTTCCAATACAATTCTATTTTTCTTTGAAAAGTCCATCGGGCCGTTAATTAGTTTATCCGCCTTATAATACGAATTTCCCAACCAGTCATTTCTTTGCAAATGGGGTTGTTGATTAAAATCAAGAGGCTGGTTATATAAAATTTTACCGGTAACATCATAAAAATTAATAGGATTTGTATGCCTGTTTTCATCTTCAGTTAATGCTCTTTCCAGCCGATGAATGATTTCAGAACGAACATACCCCATCCCATGAATTTTATCATTTATATACTGTTGACCCAAAAATTCATATAAACGGTTATAAGCATCATTATCACTAACAAGAAAAATCTTTTTTATATAATGTGCAATCGAAGGCCTTCCATCAGGTGTAGTAGGGTCATTGAATACCTCATTCTGCCCACTGTAACCACTACCCGTTAACATGGTTGAATTCTTATCAAGACCGGGAAGGTTTAACTCATGCAGTTTTTGCAAAGCCAGTAATGCTGTGGGCATTTTTACAGTAGAGGCCGGATAAAAATATTGCTGAGGATCTACATTAAAAAAATAATCGGTAAAAACAGGCTGATTGTTCTGTTTGCGATTAATTTGAGTATAAATAATTTGTAAGCGAAAAGAATCTTTTTGATTTATAATGTTATTAAAATGCTGAGGGTATTGCCGCAAAAGATTCTCCAAAAAAGGATCTGTTTTAGCCATAGAAACAGGTTTAGGTGCGATAATTGGTTTGGTCATTGGCACAGGAGTAATTGGAGTATCGGTGATTGTTATAGGTTGTTGAGCAATTTTTTTGGGAGTATTACAAAAGAAAACGCTACCAATTAAAATAGCTACAAGCCCTCCTCTTTTGATCATATTCTGAATCATAATACTCTTTTAAACGTGAAAATAAGAAATGTAGGGCGATAGTTATCCCCGATCACCAGTCAATATCCTTAAAAAATCCCCGTTAAAAGATATGAATGGCTACCGATATAAGTATGAGAATCTTATATTTGCGAAGTTTTATCAAAATCAATGCTATATGACATTTAACCGACTGAACAACATTGTTGGATGGATTGTGTGCTTAATTGCATGTACAGTTTATGTACTAACGATGGAACCAACGGGTAGTTTTTGGGATTGCGGAGAGTTTGTTTCAAGCGCCTATAAATTACAGATCCCTCACCCACCCGGCGCTCCTTTATTTACTTTGCTCGGCCGCTTCTTTATCGTTTTGTTTGGCGATGATCCAATGAGTGCAGCTCGTGGGGTAAACTTTATGTCGGCAATTGCAAGTGGCTTTACGATTTTATTTTTATTCTGGACCATCACTCACTTTGCACGTAAAATTGTTCAGAAAAGCGGGATCGAATTAACCGGCCAACAATTGTTCAGTATCATGGGTGCCGGGGTTATCGGAGCCCTTGCTTATACATTTTCTGATTCTTTTTGGTTTAGTGCCGTTGAGGGAGAAGTATATGCATTGTCATCTTTATTTACAGCCATCGTTTTTTGGGCCATTTTAAAATGGGAGCATGAAGTAGATCAGGAAAGTAAAACCGATGGTCATAAATTTTCGAGAGCCGATCGATGGATCGTTTTCATCTTTTTTATGATGGGCCTTTCGATTGGAGTGCATTTATTGAACCTGTTAACAATTCCTGCGATTATAATGGTTTATTATTTCAAACGCTATAAGGTTACCCGTTGGGGAGCTATGTGGGCGTTTGTAACCGGCGTTGCAATTGTTGGAATTGTGCAGGTTGCAATTATTCAATGGAGTATAAAAGGCGCAGGAGCATTCGATATTTTCTTTGTAAACAATATAGGCACACCTTTCTTTGTTGGATTTGCCATTTATTTTGTGTTGTTGGTTGGCTTACTGATTCTGGGGCTCCGTTTCACAGACGCACAAATAAAAAAGTTCACCGGATTTGGTATTTGGCTTTTCCTGATTTTATTACTTTTTTGTTTCCCGTTTATTAATTCTGGAACTACAGGCATTGGACTTATTTTATTGTTTGGATTAATTATTGGAGCCTGTTATTTTTTTAAACACAAAATTTCTTCCTTTCTCCGAATTGGTGTATTATCTACCTTATTTGTAGTGATTGGTTACTCCACCTATTTTACCACGCTTATACGATCTTCTGCTAACCCCTCCGTAGATATGTATAACGTTGATAACCCAGTGAGTTTAGCGGGATACCTTAGCAGGGAACAATATGGTGATTGGCCAATCCTTTATGGTCCGGATTTTACCTATCGTTCTCCAGGTTCAGAATCGGGCGATCTTTTTATTAAAGGGAAAGACAAGTACAAAGTGGCAGGTAAACTCAGAAAACAAGATTGGGGAGGGCGCCTTTCTGACGGCGAAATTGAAGAAATATTAAAAAATCATCCCGATTGGGATGCAGACAAAATAAAGCCGCATATTTTTCCCAGAATGTGGGATAATGGCAATGAACGCAACCAGGAATATGTTTACAGAACGTTTGGTGGAATGGACGGCGGAGAACAGCCCAACTTCGGAAATAATATTACCTATTTTGTGAAGTATCAACTTTTTTGGATGTACGGCCGATACTTTATGTGGAATTTTGCAGGCAAACAAAACGACCTGCAGGGTTTTGGCAATTCACGTGATGGCAATTGGGCAAGTGGAATAAACTTCGTTGATAAACTATTTGATATAAGCACTCCGGATATATTGCCTGCTACGGCCGGAAAGAACAATAAAGCAAATAATAAACTTTATTTTCTTCCTTTAATTTTTGGACTGCTCGGATTCTTTTATCAATTACAAAAAAATCGCCGCGATTTTCTTGTTAATTTTCTTTTGTTCATTTTTACAGGCTTTGCTATCGTAATTTATTTGAACCAGGCCGGTCAACAACC
>JBJXDV010000507.1:0-5978 GCA_046153465.1 Chitinophagaceae bacterium | reverse complement strand
AAGCTTTCCAGTTTTTTTTTCAATGAACATTGGCTTGGCTGCAACATTGCCTGGTAAATTAGAAGCTAAAACAATTGGTGTTCTAGGAAAAAATCGCTTTATATCTATTTGTTCCTGCGCATCGGTTGCCTGGAAGGTTACCAAATTCCCTAAACCCGAAATACGGGTGAGCAATAGAAATATCTTTTTTTTAAGCGGCTTAAACGCAAGCGCACTTTTTTTCAACATACCTCTTGGAGCCAATATTATTGACGACTGTATTCTCCCAGACTTCTTTAACCATAAGGGTAACAGGCTAAATTTAAAAGAAAACATGCTATTGAGATAAATATAGTCGGGTCCAAGTTTATTTATTAGATCAGCTATTGATTTATTATTTAACTGTTTTGGCAAAGCATAAAAAACCTGAGCTTTACTGTTATAATTGCTCCATTTCCCTGGCTCTATTCCTTCTAAGATTTCTGTTGATCCAAGATCGTAACAGCCCGTGAAAACAAACAATTCAAAATCTTTATGAAAAAAATTTACAAAGTTTATACAGGAACGAATAGGGCCACCGGCTTTGAAGGCAGGATCGAACCAATCAATCATCAATAAAATTTTGTATTTCCTTTTTGGAGGACCTTCATTCATTGTAAGAAAAACGCTTTAAAAAGGTTCTCATTCCTTAAATGGTACTAGAAATATTTATCAATTAAGATTTCATCTGAAATACGGTCAAGGATACTAAAGGATTAGATTTTGCTAAAACAAGTTGTGCAATTCAATATAATTCTCTAAAGAAATAAGCAATAGAATATTGGCATATCCAACATTATTTTTTTGAAAAAGGAAATCATTATAATATTCTAATACAGCTTTTTCGTGTACAATATCTCGCTTTGCAAGCTGCTTTATCTTAGCTTCAACGTAAGCTTTTAATTCATTCCGTAACCATCGATTCCAGGGAAATACAAAACCCTTCTTGGGTCGTTGATAAATGGCTTCAGGCACGAGGTCCTCTAAGGATTGTACCAAAAGAGATTTTGCCATTGGGCCTTTCTTATACTTATCCGGTATCCTAAGCACATATTCAATTAATTCATGATCAAAAAATGGTTCCCTAACTTCCAGGGAAGAAGCCATACTCATCTGATCGGTATCCTTCAATAGAGTTTGGCAGGTATATCCCATATATTCAGCAATGGATAATTGGCTCACCAACGGAAATCGCTGTATCTCCGCCTGGTGCAAAAAAAGATTTTTTATAAGTTGTTTTTCGGCCCCGGCCGACTGCAAAAGTTTTTTGATAGTATCATCCGAATTCACCTGGCGCAAAACTGGATATACGGACGAAATGGTAAATGAATCCATTCGGATCAACTGTGCCATCCGTTGTCTACGAATGTCGTCACTTGAAAATGCCGACGATAAAAATGTTCTAACGGAAAGGGGCATACTCCAGAACTTACGAAGCCTTTGAAGCTTATGCCATTGCTTAAAAATAGGGTACCCTGCAAACAACTCGTCGCCTCCTACACCTGACAGGGCCACTTTTATTCCCTGTTTTCGAATCGCCTTTGACACGACATAGGTATTAATTCCATCGCCACTCGGTGTATCCATGGCATCTAACGCGTTGGGTAGTTCGTCGAGAAACACTTCTGGCCGAATTAATATTTTATGGTGTTTGGTAGAAAATTTTTTTGCGATTAGTGATGCATACTCAGATTCATCAAACTCTTTTTCCTGAAAAGCAATATTAAAAGTTTCTGGCACTTCAGCAACAGTGGCCATTAATCCAACAACAGCACTTGAGTCGATGCCGCCCGATAAGAAAGCAGCCACTGGCACATCACTAACCATTCGCCTTTCTACCGATTGGAGTAATAATGATTTTACCTTCTTTTTTATTTGTACGTAGCTTGTTTCGTTAATTTCATTCGGCTGATCGAAAACCTTCCAAAAACTACTTGTTTGAAATGTTTTTCCTGAAACAATTAGATAGTTGCCTGGAATTAATTCAAACACATTATTAATGATTGTTTGAGGCGATTGAAATGATTGAAAAGATAGGTAATCTACCAGCGCAGTTCTGCATATTTCCCTTTTAATAAAGCTACTGGCCAATAGGGATCTGATTTCCGACGCAAAAACAAAATGGTGTTCATCTTTATAATAGTATAAGGGCTTTACCCCAAGCCGGTCTCTCGCAATAAATATCTCTTCTGATTGGAGATTGGCAACAGCGAACGCAAACATTCCTTTGAGATATTGCAATGCTTCTTTCCCCCATTTTAAAAAAGCAGCCAAAACTACTTCAGTATCCCCTGTAGTTTTAAAAGGGTACTCATATAATTGGTTTTTGACTTCCTGATAATTATAAATTTCTCCGTTAAATACGATAATATGGTTTCCTGTAGCATCAAAAAAAGGCTGATTGGATTTTTCAGAAATATCTATGATGGATAACCTCCGATGACCTAATGCTATCGGCCCGTTACTATAAACTCCTTCGGCATCAGGACCACGATGACTGATTGCATTGGTCATTTTTTTAATAACAGATGAATCGTTATTTGATGGTTCGAAATAAAAGATTCCGGCTATGCCGCACATATCCTTGAATGGTTAGTAAAATGAATAATCAGTTAGGCTGCCTGGTAGGATGGAGGATTGACAGGCTCAAATTTCTTTTTGGGAAATATTATAGACAGCCTAAAATTTTCAATTTCTTTAGACTGCTTAATATATATTTTTATAAAAAGGAACGTGAAAAATAAATAAAAACCAATAGTTATTTTAAATAGCAAACTAAATTTTCTGAGAATTAAATTCCGGATAGAAATTTTACTTGCTTCATTTTCGCCCATTGTGAAAGTCAGTATTTGTTTCACCATAGGCATAATTACCGGAATCTTATTCCAGTTAGTATATTGAGCATTGTTATAGCTGTAATCTAAGTTATAATGGGCGGGAACCTGATTTTTAAAATAACTCCAGTTGTTTTTCACGTCATCGAAACTTGCAAGCTTACCATCTGATTTTTTGAATGAAAGATCATATGACGGATCCAATACTACCCAACCGTATTTAGAAAGTGCTTCTATTACGATATGGCCGCCATATTTACCATTTACTTGCATTTGAGCAAATCGGGTTTTAATATTCAACTCGTTTAATAATCGGCTAAGTACAAAAGAATAACTACCACAAGCACCGCTTCCTGTCATTAGGTCGAAGGTAATCGGACGAATAAGGTCTGATTTAAAAGAATGTATTTGCTTGTTTCCAAAAACAGATAAACGAAACTTTTCAAGATCATAAGTAAGCTTAACACTTTGTAATATGATACTGTCAGTTTCTGTGCTTTTTGTGGATTGGTGAATTTGGACTGCAAGTGCTTTAAATATCTGGTTTTCGTAATTATCCTCTGTGTAGAAGTACACTAACATTGCAAGCAAAAAGCCATTTATGAATATTATGATAAAAATTCTATTACTGATCAGCCTTATAGGAGCTGTGAACAGCTTGACCACATTTTTCATGAAAATGGATTTTCAAATTATTGGATTTCAATAATCCGGGCTTTTAAGCCCGGCCGGTTTAACAGGACTCTGTAAAAACGATTAAAAATTCATCTTAGTATCCTTTAGCGCATTTTTTAGAACCTATTTGTTATTATTCAAGTCATTATATGATTCTATTATAACATAAGATAAGTAAACTCCCTATATATTTGGACATATTGATTTGAGATTTTTTCGATGGAAAATCTATTAACATTTTTATATCCTGCTTCGACCAATACTCTTCGGTAATCCCGGTCTGAAATTATTTTTAAAACGCCCGCTCGAATTGATGCGAGATCATACGAATCTACCAAATGAGCCCCGGCTCCCGCAACCTCGCTCATCGGACTAAAATTACTTGTAATAACAGGTCGTCCGACCATTTGAGCTTCAATAATAGGCAAACCAAATCCTTCAAAAAGGGAAGGAAATAATAGAAGATCAGCTTCCGAATATTTTTCATTTAGTTGCTCGTCGTTCAAATTATAACTGTATTGAAACTTGATTCCTTTTTTTTTCAATCGCTGTTCTATCAGTTCATTTACTTTTCCTACTATTTCAAGGTGGCAATTAATTCCTTCCAATGCATCTATTACCCGTTCCAGATTTTTATTCGGCGTACTTCCAATGAATAATATAATGGGGCAATGACTATTAAAATTGTAAGGACTTGGGAGAATATTCTTTGGTAGTGGGTTGGGAATTACAACAACTTTCTCGGGCTTACATTTTCCAAAACGTACTATATCCATTTTAGATCTCTCGGAAATTGTAGTAACTTTTGCAGCATACCACACCGGCCATTTCAAGAATAATTGAATCATCAGCCAACGCTTAAATCCCTTTTGTTGGTAAAGAAAAACACAATCATGAATCGTCAGGATCGTCTTTTTTCTTGGAAACGCAAAAACGGTGTAGTGGATATCACCAGTGACGTGATAGAGGTCTGCCTTTTGATTCTTCACCAACCTAATATTCCTTAAAATAGAAAAAAAATTAGAACTGTAATACGGTACCTCTATTAGGTGCGTCGCCCAACCTTTTCTTTCAATGTCCTCAATTATTGGGTAAAAAACCTTTTCAATACTGAAAAAAATTGGATTTTTTTTCCGAAAAACATAGCAAATTCCTTTCATAAAACCAACTCAACAATTCTATTGTTTAATAAATGCTACAGTTATAAAAAATAATGGATTACTTCCTATTAAAAAGTTTGAAAAGAGACTTTAGATCCTTGGTTTTTTATAGGCTTGATACAAGAAATAATTTCTAAATACCAAATGAAATTCAATTTCTGGGAGAAAGTTGCGTATGGTACTCTTTAAAAAAATACTGGTAACAAAGAATATGTTCAGGATGCAACAACTTATTATAACCAAAGAACTGATACAACTAAATTTAAGGCTATCTGATATATTTTGTAAATTTTTACACATGTCAAAAAATAAAATCAATTTGGAAACTTCTGATCATGTATTATGAGTGGAAATCAGCGTGGCGCTATGTTCTTTTGAAGGACCTTCAATAGCCGATTTAGTAATTCCGAACCATTTAGGAATTAATTTATATACGATCCAAACAAAAAACGCTGATTTTACCATCGAGTTTATTACTTGAAGTGTATCAGCTTCCGCTGCATAGGTTACCTGGTAGAAGACAACCGGAATCCAAAATAGTACAAGTGGTAATTTTTGAGAGAAAATAAATATTTTCCGATAACCCCAGCGAATAAACGCTCCTAGTAGGATCATATAGATCACTCCTCCGTTTACACCAAAACTACCATATGCTTCACCCAGAGGGCCGACATTAGTGGACCATCCTTCTATATTATATCCAGTATAATGGCTCATATTTCCTTTACCCCCGGCTTCAGGTTTATTTGGCCAAAATACTCTAGGAACAAATGATGAAATAATTATTGTACCGAGGTTTGAGCCCCGATCAAAATCCTGGTATTTAGGAATTCTATTCATTACTAAACCAATATTAAATCCCTGGTTGGCACGATAATAAATTGGAAAAAAAAGATCAGAAAGTGTCGTTTGATCGTTTGAAGAAAATCGTTCTTTAATCAATTTTCCAAAAAGCTCAATCCTGTTGCCTTCAAATTCCTTATTCCAAGCTTCTTTACGATAACTCATTTTTACACTTTGAATTATAAACAACAATGAAATTCCCAGTATAAAAAAAGACAATTTCTTTATAAAAGATGTCTTTTTCCCCAAAAAGAAAAAAGAAAACAAGGTGATTCCCATATATGCTACAATGGTAAACATTCCGCTCACGAGCGATTGAGCAATAATAAATACTCCAAATAAGGAAAGAATTAATATTTTTCTTTTAAATCTCGGTTGGTAATAAACATATAGAAAACCGCCGAATGCAGAAAAATAAAAAAGTAAAAAAGCAAACTGTAATGATTGT
>JBJXDV010000506.1:0-11883 GCA_046153465.1 Chitinophagaceae bacterium | reverse complement strand
TAAAATAATAGATATTGTAGAGCAGAGTGCCATTCCGGGTAATTCAACAAACGATGCCATCACAATTACAGCCGGCTAAAAAATCATTCCCCCGATTCTTACATCTTTGCTAATCTGTACCCAACAGCAGTTATAATTTTGCAAAATCTCACAGTTTTAGCTGAATGAATATAACGACGGTATGATCTCCTAATAATGCCTTTATCAATCTGTACAATTTTATCTGTACAATTTTATCTGCACAATTAATTGCTGGCATATTTTAAATAACCGCCACCGGCTTACCCTTCATTCCTTCACTCACCAAATAGGCCATAAACTTTGCAAAGGGTTCAATGTTTCGGTCCACACTTGCTTTTTCTAATGCCTGCATATAAGTGTTGCGTTCCTGCACGGGTATCACCGTCCATGGATATCCGCCCGAGGCCAGCATTACGTTCATTAAAAACCGGCCAATTCGGCCATTACCGTCCATATACGGGTGTATATAAACAAAAATGAAATGGCCGAGTACGGCTCTTACCGATGCTTCGGGATCATTGGTTAATAATTCAAACAGTGCTGGCATCACATCACGAACAGCATTATTATAAAGTGGTACATGTTTCGAACCGCTTATATACACTTGCTGATTTCTGTATCCGGCCAGATCAGAAGCTTTTAAAATACCGGCGGCAACACTAGGTGCAAACAATTCTCTGTACCAGTCACCATGATCTTTATCTGCAATCAGGCCTGCACTAGTTCCGTTTAATATTTTCGTGATGCTGTCTCTTACTTTTTGTGTAGCCTGCCAGTATCCCCTTGCTGCCATGGCATCCTGTTGTTTTTTATCTTCTCCGTCATTTATACTATCCCAACTTCCGTCTCTTACTCTTTCAATCAATGCAGGACTTACCCGATACCTTTCTATTGATAAAGAATGATACGCATCGGTTACATACAGATCGGCCACCTGTTTCATATAGGCTACATGATCTGCAGGAATACCGGGTGCTGTTGGAAAATCCGCCATAACAATTTCTCTCATCTCATGCCAGAGCAATTTTATCCTGTTTACATACGGGGAAAATTCTTTTATGGCAAACGAACTGGGAACACTTGTCTTAAATGGATTTTTTTCCCGCACATCATATCCTGCCGATTGCATCGTTTTAAGAATGTCATCAGCAATTCTTTCTCTTCCTATATCCCGGAATGCCCCGGCCAGCCGCCCGGCAATAGCAGAATGTTCTCCCTGAAGCAGCAGGCCTGTTATTTCAGAAGAATCTTTTATCATAGCTAATGCAGCTCTTACATCAGTCGGGTTTTTTGTAAACATCGCCGGTGTGCAATTGATAAGTGAAGAAGCAAGGGTTAACATCCTGATGCCCTCCACTATTACAAAGCTTGCTGATTTCGGAACAGACGATTCCCAGTGCCATAATGATGTATCATGCGGCAAGGGAGTGTTGTGATTAGCTTTTTTTGTGGTTCGGATGATTAATTGTTGGGGAATAGTCCAGTTGCCGGAGTGAAGTAACGTTGACTGATCAGGAGAAATAAAATAATCATCACCATATCTGTCTGTCAGGTATCCGGCACAAAAATGCCAGTAAGATGCATGCCAGGAAGTACTGTCACCCGGCTGCTCATCAGCAGGAGTTGAAATATACCAACCCTTTGTTACCTCTTTCAAAAAGCCATTTTTTTGCAGTCTTACCCGATGTACCCTGCTTAGCGCGGGTGATTTTATGGCTACAATTCCTCTATCCTGCAGGTCTTTTAATATTTCAAGAGACCACGCTAGTTTTTGAGCTGGTGTTGCCATATTAAAACATTTAACAAGTTGATTAATATACTTTTGTACGATTACCAGGTTATGCTGCTGTGCGATTACCGGGTTATGCTGCTGTGCGATTACCGGGTTATACGGCTAAAATAGTCATAAAATACTGATTGTCACAACAATTTTACAAAGTATTTCCAGAATAGATATTTTTATCAGGACTTTGGCTGGCAAACAAATTATTCTTCCGCCTCTTCCAGCTTTGGAGACTGTGTAACCACAGTATTTATGATTTTGCAAAAACCAGCAGGTCTTAAAGGCTATAACCAATAACCTTGATGAGGGACATGAACCCAAAAATTGAAAAAAGGGTTAGGTCGTAAAATATAACTCAAAAATTAGATAATTGGGTTATATCGGTGCTGTATAACCTAAAATTGCAATGGTTGTCATAGCGATCACAATATTGAAAAAGAAGTCGTGGATAGAACACTCTCGGGTTTTTAATAACGGCGAATAAGCAACGCCTTTTTTCTGGAAATAATTTTTGTTTTTGACCATAGGCCAATGCGTTTATAAGCTATTCTGTATTATCTTTTCACTCAGTAATTTTAAGTATGAACCAAGTAGAAATATACCAGACAAAAGATAAGCGAACCCAGATAGAGGTTAAGTTTGAAGAGGATTCTGTTTGGCTCACCCAGCAACAAATGGCCGATCTTTTTAAACAGTCTAAGCAAAATATCAGCCTGCATATCAGCAATTGTTTTAAAGAGAAAGAGTTAGATCAGAAATCAGTTGTCAAGGATTCCTTGACAACTGCCCGGGATGGTAAAATGTATAATACCAAAAACTATAGTCTGGATGTAGTTATATCGGTTGGCTACAGGGTAAAATCCAAACGGGGCACCCAGTTCCGCCAGTGGGCAACACAAATGAAGAACTAAAGAAACAACTGATAAAAAAGAAAGAAGCCTCTGCTTTATTTGGCAATCAGCGCGACGAGGGTTTTGAAAGTATTTTAAATTCTATTGTACAAAGTTTCGACGGCGAATACCTTTATAAGAGTATTGAAGAGCAGGCGGCACACCTGATTTATTTCGTTATTAAGAATCATCCGTTTACTGATGGCAACAAACGTATCGGCGCTTTTTTGTTTGTATGGTTTTTGGAAAAAAATAAACACCGGTTTAAAAAAACAGGGGAACTGAAAATTAATGATAATGCGCTGGTAGCCCTGGCAATACTGGTGGCACATAGTAATCCCGAGGATAAAGAGATTATGGTTAAGCTGGTGATTAACCTGATTCGTTCTTAGTCCGCTTCTTGAAATTTATCGTACCTTTTTCCCAAATAATTATTCTATGCGTAAAATAGTTGTAACAGCATTTATTTTTTGCAGTTATATAGTAAGCGCCCAGCTTACCGCCATCAAATGTGGTAAATTAATTGATGGAAGAAGTGATCGGCCGCTGCTTAACAAAGCAATTCTTATTGAGGGCAATAAAATTATTGATATTGTAGAGCAGTCTGCCATTCCGCGTAATTCAACCATCATTGATTTGAATACTAAAACCGTATTACCGGGCTTGATTGATTGCCATACACATGTATTACTCCAGGGAGATATTACTTCCGAAGATTATGATGCACAATTATTGAAAGAAAGTATTCCCTACCGCACATTGAGGGCAAGTGTTGCCTGTAATATCTCCTTGATGAATGGCTTCACTACTATTCGCGATTTAGAAACCGAAGGAGCTATGTATGCCGATGTAGATCTGAAAAAGGCAATTAATAATAATGTAATACCTGGTCCAAGAATGTTTGTATCAACACGGGCTATCAATACAACGGGGCACTATGCCATTGGAAACAGCGAATACAGTTGGGAACTGCATATGCCCAAAGGGATACAGGAAATTACCGGTGCCGACGAAGGAAGAAGAGCCGTACGTGAACAAATAAGTTATGGTGCCGACTGGATAAAAATTTATGCCGATCGCAGTTATTATCGTTTGCCCGATAGCAGCTTTAGAAGTCGCGCCAATTTTACCAAAGAAGAAATAGAGGCTATTGCCGACGAAACAATTAAATCCGGAAAGTTTCTCGCTTCGCATGCAGTTACACGTGATGGAATTATTTATTCGCTCAACGCCGGTGCAAGAACTATTGAACATGGTTTTGCGATGGATGAAGAATGTATGGACCTGATGATAAAAAAGAACGCCTATTGGTGCCCGACAGCAACAGTGATTGATTATGTGGCAGCAGGAAGAGCGAGGGCAGGAAACCCAATTAATCTGCAAATGCTGGGCACATTACCAGCAATTTTTAAAAAAGCATTAGACAAAGGAGTTAAGATCGCATTTGGTACCGATGTGGGTGGTTTCGACTGGCAGAAAATACCACAAGCACGTGAGTTTTCTTTTTATGTACAATGGGGAATGACGCCGATGCAGGCAATTAGATCTGCTACCACGGTTGCCGCGGCGTTATTAGATAAAACAGGTTCATTGGGCGAAATAAGTAAGGGCGCTATGGCTGATATTATCGCAATAGATGGGGATCCATTACAAAACATCAGACTTTTAGAAAAAGTTAGTTTTGTGATGAAAGATGGAAAAATAGTGAAGTAAGAAGCCTGTATAATAACAGATTTTTCATCGGCTATTTCTTCGGAGGCAAATCAAAAGCGATCGCATCATGATCAAAATTTCCTTTGTGCGATCCATCGCAAAAGGGTTTATTTTTTGAGTGTCCGCAGCGGCACAACGATACAACAGTTCTTTCTGCAAGACCATAATTCTTACCTTCTCTATCAACAATTTCAAAATCGCCTTCTATCTTCAGCGAGCCGTTATTGTTTACCGTTATTTTAGTTGTTGCCATAATGGTAAAAATAAGGAATTAATTAATAAGCTGTTTTTCAAATTTTCTAACCGCAGCGAACGGGAGTTGCAGAGATTTTCGCAAAGAAAGAACAATGTATAAGCCCTTTGCGCTTACTCCGCGTCCTCTTTTCTCTGCGGTAAAAAAACAACGATGCTTTTTGATATCATTTAGTGTGTTTAACCGCAGAGAACGGGAGTTGCAGAGATTTTCGCAAAGAAAGAACAATGTATAAATCCTCTGCAGTAAAAAACTATTTTCGCTTTGATAAAATTCAGAATGACTAATAATCTCATTATACAAAAAACTAAAAAATGGATCAACGAGGTGGTGGTTGGTTGTAATTTTTGCCCATTTGCAGCAAAAGTGGTGAAGCAAAACACCATCCATTATGCCGTAGAATCTTCGATCGATACCGCTGATTGTCTCGAGCGATTTCTGGTAGAATGTCACCGCCTGGATTCGGATACTTCTATTGAAACAACGCTTGTTATTTTTTCGAATGCCTTTGAAGAATTTGATGAGTATTTAGCGCTGGTTGATTTGGCAGAAAAATTACTTATTGATAACCGTTATGAAGGAATTTACCAAGTTGCCAGTTTTCACCCCAGGTACCAATTTGCAGGAGCCAATGAAAACGATGCGGCTAACTATACGAACAGATCCTTGTACCCGATGTTGCATTTATTAAGAGAAGAGAGTATCGAAAAAGCGCTGGAAAATTATCCTGACCCTGAAAGTATACCCGAACGGAATATCCGATTTGCACATGAAAAAGGAGTTGAGTATATGAAGAGGTTATGGAATACAAGTAGAGAAGGGGAGTTTAAATCTCTTTGAAGATTTGGAACGCAAAGGCCGCGATGAAGCGCAAAGTTCGCAGGGTTATTAATAATTACTTTGTGTTCTTGGCGGTCCTTTAGTAACTCTGCGTTCCTGTTTGTATTATTCATTTTTTTTAATTCCCGTCTTTGTAAACTCAATCTTTTTCTCTTTATATAACTTCCCGGTTGTCATTTTGAAAACTTTTTTACTCATTCCAAAAAAAGAATACACTTCTTCCGGTGATGATTTATCGTGGTAGGGTAAATAACCACTGTTTTCTGCCAACAGGCGCATAATTTTTGTGGCTTCATCTTCTACCCGCTGTTTATAGCCCGGTTTACCCAGTGTTATATCAATCAAATTTTCTGGCCTGATTGTTTTAATGTATCCCTCTAGTTCATCGCCAATCTTTATTGGGCGATATACTTCATTAAAATGCAATACTCCCGTATGCCGGTGATTGATAATAACTGCATACCCAATATCTGTTTGCCGGTATATCCGAATATGTACTATATCTTTTTCTTTTACGGTAAGTGTATCATTGCTTAAAAGCGGATCAATTTTTTCCGTAGCTGCTACCCTTCCCGTTTGCTGATCAATATATAATTTTACAAGGTATATGCCGCCCTCCCGCATTCCCATCAGTTGTTTACTACGGGGTACAAATAAATCTTTCATAAGACCCCAATCCAGAAAAGCACCCTGAGGTGTAACCGAAACACAATGCAGCATAGCTATCTCACCTACAGAGGCTTTGGGTTTTTGCGTAGTGGCAATAAGCCGGTCTTCCGAATCATGATATACAAATACAGTTAATAGATCACCCACTTTTGATTCCCGGGGTACAAAACGTTTGGGCAATAGCAAACCTTCTTTGCCATCTTCTAAAAATGCACCCACAGCGGTAAATCGCTGAACAGCCAGTTGATTGTATTCTCCTGCTTTAATCATTGGGAACGAAGATAGGCTTTCGTACCATCGGGAAGAATGAAACCCCAACGCAGAGTTAACGAAGAACCGCGAAGCACACAGAGAAATTATTAAACGCTTTCCGAACTTTGCGATTCGTTGCGCTCTTTGCGTTCCAGAACTTTTCTACTCACAAGAAGAATGAAACCCAACGTAGAGTTAACAAAGTACCGTGAAGGACACAGAGAAAAATTAAAAGCTCAGCGAACTTTGCGATTCGTTGCGCTCTTTGCGCTCCAAATCTTTCGTACCATTCGGAAGAATGAAACCCAACGCAGAGTTAACGAAGAACCGTGAAGGACACAGAGAAAAATTAAAAGCTCAGCGAACTTTGCGATTCGTTGCGCTCTTTGCGTTCCAGAACTTTTCTACTCACAAGAAGAATGAAACCCAACGCAGAGTTAACGAAGTACCGCGAAGCACACAGAGAAAATTAAAAGCCTGGCGAACTTTGCGTTTCGTTGCGCTTTTTGCGTTGCCAATCAGTAAGCCATAGAGAATTTATTTTCCTCTTATCTTTCCGGAAAAATAGCAGATGAATTTTTCCCCACAAACCTATTCAATTTTCTGCCTCTCATCTGTTCATACTAACTTGCACTCATGCAAGAGTATCTGAAAGAGTTGAATGAACCGCAGCGGGAAGCGGTATTACATATCGATGGGCCAATAATGATTGTTGCCGGTGCTGGTAGCGGAAAAACAAAAGTACTTACCACCCGCATCGCGCATTTAATGGCGAATGGAGTTGATGCCTTTAATATATTGGCGCTCACCTTTACCAATAAGGCAGCCAAAGAAATGAAGGAACGGGTAGAAAAAATTTTAGGTAATAACGAAGCACGCAATTTATATATCGGAACTTTTCATAGTGTATTTGCACGCATCTTGCGCAGCGAAGCACAGCGGATTGGCTATCCCAATAATTTTACGATTTATGATACCGATGATGCAAAGTCGGTAGTAAAAACAGTTATTAACGAATTAAACCTCGATGATAAACAGTATAAACCAAATACCGTGTATAACCGAATTTCGGCTGCTAAAAATGCATTGGTAAATCCTGCAGAATATGCAAACGACTATTCTATTCAGCAGGAAGATATGAGGAGCAATCGGCCTGCTATTGCTAAAATTTATGCGGCTTATGTAAACCGTTGTTTTAAAAACGGCGCAATGGATTTTGATGATTTATTACTTAAGTTTTATGAGTTACTTAAAAACGTTCCAGAGAGCCTAAGCAAATTTCAACGAAAATTTAAATATGTTTTGATTGATGAGTACCAGGATACCAATCCTGCCCAGTATGAAATCATAAAACTATTGGGTGCGATGCATGAAAATGTATGCGTAGTGGGCGATGATGCTCAAAGTATTTATAGTTTTCGCGGTGCTACCATTGAAAACATATTACAGTTTCAAAAAGATTATGACGATGTAAAAGTGGTGAAGCTGGAGCAGAATTACCGAAGTACCCAAAATATTATTCATGTTGCCAATGAAATTATTAGTAAGAATAAAGGCCAGATAGAAAAAGTATTGTTTACGAATAATGCTGAAGGGGAGAAGATTAAATTGGTGCGTACCATGACGGATAATGAAGAAGGCAAGTTTGTGGCAGACACTATTCAGGAACAAAAATTGCGGAATCATTTTATGAACCGCGAGTTTGCAATTCTATATCGTACCAACGCGCAGAGCCGCGCTTTTGAAGAAGCCTTACGACGTATGGGTATTGCCTATACAATATATGGAGGTATTAGTTTTTATCAGCGCAAAGAAATTAAAGATTATATCGCTTATCTGCGAATTATTGTGAATCCAAATGATGAAGAAGCATTAAAACGAATCATTAACTTTCCTACCAGGGGAATTGGAAAAACAACAATAGATAAAGCAGTGCTTGCAGCCAATGAAAATAATATTTCCATGTGGCAAGTGTTGGAGCGCGCAAAAGAATTTGGTTTTAAGGGAGGAACAGCCGAAGCCATCGAACAGTTTGTGATCATGATAAAGAGTTTTGCGAGTATGCTACAAAGGCAAAACGCTTACGATGTGGCCGTCTATGTAGGAAAACAAACGTCTATCGTAAAGGAATTATTTAATGATAAAAGCACGGAAGGCGTACAGCGATACGATAATATTCAGGAATTACTGAATTCCGTAAAAGAATGGACGGAAAGCCCCGATAATGAAGATGGAGAACTGGTTGATAAAAGCCTGGGTAGTTATTTACAACAAGTAACCTTAGTAACAGATGCAGATGAAAAAGATCCGAATGCGGACACTGTAAAGTTAATGACGATTCATGCTGCGAAAGGACTGGAGTTTAGTTGTGTGTTTGCAGCAGGTTTGGAAGAAATGCTTTTTCCCAACGCCATGAGTATAAATACAAGGGAGGAACTGGAAGAGGAGCGCAGGCTGTTTTATGTAGTTATCACCAGGGCTAAAAAAAGGTTATGGATTACTTATGCAAATACCCGGTACCGTTATGGAAGCTTGGTACAAAATGAACCAAGTCGTTTTATAGATGAAATGCCTGATCAGTATTTGGATAGAAGTTTTTCTGGCGGAGGGGCAAAAAACCAGGGATCGAACAATTGGGGCGGCAATGCTATTGATCGAATGAATGGAGGCGGATGGGGCGATGGAAGCAGCAATGCACAGGAAGCGGAAAAAAGATATGGACCGGCACCTTCAAAAAATAAATCGGCTACTCAACAATCAACCCCTCCTTATTTATCACCTAAATCAGTTGCACCCAAAGTAATTGAACATAAACCATCGGCTGATTTTTCTGCAAGTGACACCAGTAACCTACAGGCGGGGCAAAAAGTTGAACACCAAAAATTTGGTTTTGGCGAAGTACTTAAAATGGAAGGGGCAGCCCATAACCCAATTGCTACCGTAAAGTTTGAACACAATGGCGAAAAAAAGATTATGCTGAATTATGCCAAGCTCAGGGTTATTGAGTGAACAGGTGAATAGTGAATTGTCAATGGTGAATCTGTTTTATTAGAAAACCAAGACAATGTTATTGAGCCTTTTTAACCATTCAATATTCACCATTGACAATTCACTACTTGTAAATCACCAGCACTTCTATTTCCCGCTCAACTTTCTCAACCACTAATCCGGCTTTACTAAAAGCTTCTCTAAAAGAACCTTTTTTCTCCGGCTCCCATTCCAGATGAATATCATAACGGGTATTAATACCTGTTTCATCAAGTACTGGAGTACCCAAAATACCAAAACTCTCCATGTATTCTGCTATATTTTTCATACCCACCCCCTCACCAGTAAAATGATTGCTGCTTGCTGCATAGGTATCATTAACTACACTGGATGGTTTAAATGTGAGGGGTTCATTATTTCTTTTAAGAATATGCACGGTGATTTTTCTTTTTTCTAATCTTGTTTTAACATCAAAGTATTCCGGTAATTTTTTTTGCAGATAGGTATATAATGCATTCTTATCGGCACTGGGAATAATAATATCCAAACAATATTTGTTCTTCGGGTTTTCATAGTCAAATTCTTTCTTATCCATTTCATATACGACCCTGAAAAAACTGACATTATAAGCCATACGGTACAAGCCGTCTATTAAAAAATTATGAAGGCTTAACCGGCGATCTTTAAAAATTCCCTTGCCGATTTTTGAAAAAGTACCGACGCCTGCAATTCCTGATTGAAGTGTAAATGCTTCTTTGGTTGTACTATCCACCGAAAAATAATCTGCTTCGATATCAAAGTCGGTATTGTCTTTTTTATAAGAAAGGGAAATAGATTCTCCCTTAGAAATTTTTTCAATAACCTGTTCTGTAATTTCATCACTATGTGTAATAGCGCGAATAATGCCATTCCCATCTATAAGTATTACATGAGGTATCGTTCGGTACATAAAATATTTTCGAAGTGTTTCCGAGCTATCAATAGCTATCAATAGTGATGTTGGCCGGTTTTCTGAAAACTTCTGAATACGCTTTACCGATTCATGGGTAATGGCAATTATCTGTAGCTTGTCTTTGTATTTTTTTTGAAAAGATTCATATTTCTTCATAGCGCTTATACAGGGCCCGCACCAGGTTGCCCAAAAATCAAGCAGTATTATTTTATTCTTAAAGTTGCTTAGGGATATATTTTTAACAATCATCTTGTTATTGTTGGGTACAATACAATCGGGAAAATTCAGATCAGGCACTTTATCTCCAATTGTTAATTGTTGAGTGATCCCAATTTCGGCAATCAGCATGCAACTTAACGCCATCATAATTTTTTTCATAATCAGCTATTTAGTATAAAGCTCCCACCTTATATTGAATAAAAAGGTTAATGGCTTTATTATACTATGTTAACGTTCCTTAATGAACCGATTGGTTGTTGATAGTATTTCTTTTGATCATATTAGGATCGCGATTGATATTAAGTCTTTTTTAAAAACAGGTAAAAAGAAACGGGATGATTTTCTTTAACCTTAAACAATCGTTTGCACTAATTTACAATTCGATGAGAGCTTCGTTCCCGAAGAAAGGTTACTATCCTTCGTGTTTTTTACGTAACTTTTCCACTCATTTTCAACATATGTTAAGGTTCAAAACAATTATTCTGGTGTCGTTGATTGGAAGCATAATCCTGGTTGCTTCCTGTTTATCGGGTTCTGTCGAAAAATTGCCAGAAACGGTCAGCTATAATTTTCATATTCGCCCAATTTTTTCTGATAAATGTTTTAAATGTCACGGCCCCGATGCATCAAAAAGACAAGCAGGCCTACGGCTCGATATTGCTGATAGTGCATTTGTTCCTTTAAAAGAAACAAAAGGTGCGTTTGCGTTAGTAGCTGGCAAACCAGAGCAATCGGAATTATACCTGAGAGTTTCTTCCACCGATACAAGTTATCAAATGCCCTCCCCCGATGCGCATTTAGGAACTTTATCAAAGCATGAAATTCAACTTATAAAAAAATGGATTCAGCAAGGGGCGAAATATGAAAAGCATTGGGCATTTACGGCACCCACGAGACCCGCATTACCAAAAGTTGAAAATGAAAAATGGGTGAAGAATGAGATCGATCGCTTTGTGTTGAATCGGCTCGAACAAATGAATCTTGTTCCCAACGAAGAAGCAGATAAAGAACGATTGCTGAAAAGAATTTCTCTTGATATAACTGGCTTGCCCCCTTCTGTTGAATTAATGGAAAGTTACCTGAATGATAAATCGGATAAAGCCTTTGAAAAAGCAGTGGATCAATTGTTGGCTATGCCTCAGTATGGAGAAAAGATGGCCGTATATTGGATGGACCTGGCTCGCTATTCGGATAGTTATGGATACCAGGATGATAATATTCGTACGCAATGGCCCTGGCGCGATTGGGTAATTCATGCATTTAATAAGAATATTCCGTACGATCAGTTCTTAACATGGCAGAT
>JBJXDV010000505.1:0-5503 GCA_046153465.1 Chitinophagaceae bacterium | reverse complement strand
AGCCAACCTTGCTGTATTGATCAATCCCTTTTTACCAAATACAGCAAAAAAAATGTTGTGTATGATGAAAGTGGTTGATAAGCTGCTTGACTGGGAAAATGCGGGTAAGAAAAATTTATTAAGTGTTGGTTATAGCTTAAGAGAACCTCAGTTATTATTTAGAAAAATTGATGATGAAGAAATTAAAGAACAAATGGAAAAATTAAAAGCAGGGTTAGTGAACGAAGTAGTTACGATAATAAGGCCTGAAGCCGAGAGCGGGAAGCAACCCGGCATTAGTGTTACTTCGCTCAAAACAGAAATTCAATTCGACGATTTTGCGAAGGTCGATTTAAAAGTAGGCACCATTATCACAGCAGAAAAAGTTGAAAAAGCCGATAAGCTGTTAAAACTTTTGATCGATCTTGGCTTCGAAAAAAGAACAATCGTATCGGGCATTGCGCTTCATTTTAAACCAGAAGACATTATTGGAAAACAAGTGGTGGTAGTTGCCAATCTTGCTCCAAGAAAAATGAAAGGTATTGAAAGTAATGGAATGATTTTAATGGCAGAGGACTTTACGGGAAAATTACACTTTATAAACCCAGAGGGAATTATCAACGACGGAGCTGGGGTGAGTTAGTTTTAGGTTTGTAGTTTGAAGTTTGTAGTTTATGGTTAGTGTTGTAGAAATTCAGGAAGTGTTTAATAGAACCACATAAATACTTAGCAATCGATCTAACACTTCAAGAACTAACAATCACAAATTTCAACCTTAATTTAAGCAGCTTTTACATTTACATACTGTGCAATTTTTGCATGTAAATCTTCCGGGCGAAATGGTTTTTGTACATAATCTGTAAAGCCTCTGTCAAGTAGGTGGGTTTGCATATTTTCAAAAAGAGCCGCCGTAAAGGCAATAGCAGGAATATTTGTATTTCTTTTTCGAATATTCTCTAATAATTCAAAGCCATCCATTTCTGGCATTTCCAGATCAAGCAATAAGAGATCATAATCTTCATCGTTATAAATATCCCAGGCAATTTTTCCATTTACGGCCTCTGTAAGCACAACTTCCCATTTTGAAAGAACGGCTTTTGCAATCATCATATTAATAGGATTATCCTCAGCCAGCAGTATGCGAACTCCTTTCAGGCTTTGAAGCTCTCTGACTTTTTCTTCGTTTACATATGTTTTTTGCTGGTGTTCCACATCTAATTGTATAGTAAAGAAAAAACAACATCCCTTTCCCGGCTTACTATCTACTTCCAATTTACCTCCATAGAGTTCAACAATTTTAGAACTGATGGTAAGTCCAAGACCTGTTCCACCAAATTTACGGGTTGTTGCCGACTCCACCTGTGTAAAACTGTCAAAAATATATTCTTGTTTTTGTAGCGGTATGCCAATACCAGAATCCTGAACAAAAAATCGAATCGTAGAGGCTTTGCTAGTTTGAGTAACCTGCATAACAGAAAGGATAACCTTGCCTGATGCGGTGAATTTATGTGCATTGGAAAGAAGGTTGGCCAATACCTGACTCAATCGTGTAGGATCTCCCACAAAATTTCCTTTTTCTAGTAAGGGGTCAAAGGTTAGCTGAAGCTCCAGGCATTTTTCATCAAACTGACTTTTGAAAATACCATAAGTATTCTCCACCATTTTTTTCAAATTAAAACTGGTATGTTCAAGCTCCATCTTTCCTGCTTCTATTTTGCTGAAATCGAGCACCTGGTTAATGAGCCCAAGCATATGATCTGATGAGTATTTTAAAACATCAAAATATTGTTTTTGTTCTGGGCGAACAATGTCGTGCATAAGAATATTAGCAGCACCAATAATACCATTTAATGGAGTACGCAACTCATGACTCATGTTCGATACGAAGCGCGTTCTCGCAAAAACAGCCTGCTCAGCTTTTTCTTTTGCCAATTGTAAAGCAACCTGTGCTTCCCTGATTTCTGTAATATCAAGAATATTTATTTTCTTAAACAACAATCCATCGTGTGTCAGCGGTACAATACTAATATAACCACCAAAGGTTTTTTGTTGATGGGTAATGCAATTCATTTCTCCTTTCCAGGAAAGCGATTGATTGTATAATACTTCTTTAAGATAATCTGCATTTTCGCGCGACAAATCAGTAAAATAACTTTCTATCTTTTTTCCGATAAGCTCTTTTTTAGACGAAGCGCCGAATAACTCAAGAGTTTGACTATTACAATCCGTTATCATACCGTTGGAAGTATCAATAATAACAATAGCATCAAGAGAGGTATTGTACACAAGGTCGAGGTATCGTTGGCTACTGATGAGAGATTTTTCTTTCAGAAAATTATCTTTCATCATATGATAAGATAACAAGCCTGCAATTATGAACGAAACCAGTGCATTTAAAAATAAGTTGATTTGGCGATCCTCCATTTTAATGACCTGCAAAGAACTTACCTGCGGACAAACAACAAAGGTTACTGCCAAGCCTACAAAAGTTACTATATAAATCAATCGAAGTTCAAGGTAATCTTCCTTGTTACTGATAAAACTGGATATAATTACCACAAGGAAGTAAAAGAAATAGGCACCGGAAGAAATACCCTCCACATAACATAGAAGAAAAGCTGTTATATTTAAAAATGCTGAAAAAAGAATACGTGATATTTTAATATATCCACGGTCGTAGGTCCACCTTAGTAAAAGTGTATATAAAATGCCGCAGGCGGTTAATGCAAAACTATAGGGAAGCGCAGCAAAGTGATTAGCCAAAGAAGTGACAAAAAATACAAAAAGTAAAATAAGTTGCGCCAGCCTAAACTTATTAATATGGCGTTGTCCTTCTTTATAATTCACCACACTGAACCATCCCATAAGATTTTTAAGAGCAAATTTCCAGTATGGTATCTTTATTTCGGCTTCCATGGTTAGTTGGTAAAAAAATTTTGAATGTTGATTTTGAATATTTGATTTTAATCAAGCTTCTTATTAATTGATAAACGCAACCTATTTTAAGGTATTGCCTTGGCGATCGCACCGGCAAAGGGCCTTTATACCGATACTATTTTTATTGCTAATTTTTTAATGAGATCGAATAGAAATAAGAAGGAAAATCTACAGTTACACCATGTATGTAATAAGTGCTATATCTTAATTATGAAAATCAGGCCACACTTAAAACAATAACAAAGTTGGGTTGAAAAGTAAATTATTTTTTAAAAAATACAGTAGTTCAATTAAAAAAACCTGGATGAAAACGGTTTTAATGAAACGCTGCTTTTTCAATGACCCAAGAGAAAAATTTACCTTTTTTAGATTTTATATTACCTTCGACTATAAACTAGTTGCATAACTAACTATTTTTGTCGACCAGAGTTAAATAGCTCCAGTGTCCGACGCAACCATAGCAGATGGTTGCACCATAGCTGGATTCAAAAAAAATATATGAAAAGAATTATTAAGAAAATAGCCGTTTTAGGATCTGGAGTAATGGGTTCCCGTATTGCGTGTCATTTTGCAGGTGTAGGAATTCAGGTTTTGTTATTGGATATTGTTCCTAAAGAAGCAACAGAAAGCAATAAACCCGGAGATAGAAATAAGATAGTAAATGACGCTTTAACGAATGCGCTTAAAAGCAATCCTTCGCCGGTATATACCAAAGATGTAGCAAAAAGAATTGCAACGGGCAACTTTTCTGATAACATGAAAGATATTGGTACCTGCGATTGGATAATTGAAGTTGTAGTGGAAAGACTCGACATCAAGCAACAGGTGTTTGCAGAAGTTGACAAATTTCGAAAACCCGGCACCCTTATTACTTCCAACACATCTGGTATACCGATTCATTTAATGACCGAAGGGAGAAGCGAAGATTTCAATAAACATTTTTGCGGAACGCATTTTTTTAATCCTCCAAGATACCTGAGATTACTTGAAATTATCCCTACTCCACATACTGATCCTGACATCGTTGATTTTTTAATGAATTATGGAGATCTGATCCTTGGCAAAACAACGGTTCTTTGTAAAGATACTCCCGCTTTTATTGCCAATCGAATTGGAGTTTTCGGCATCATGTCGTTGTTTGCACTTGTAAATAAAATGGATCTTACGATTGATGAGGTAGATGCACTAACGGGGCCGCTCATAGGCCGGCCAAAATCTGCTACCTTTAGAACAGCCGATGTTGTAGGCATCGATACCCTTGTAAAAGTGGCAAAGGGAGTGTATGATAATTGCCCTGCCGATGAGTCCCGTAACACATTTTTGATACCTGAATGGTTACAAAAAATGGTTGATACCAACAGCCTTGGCGATAAAACGGGGCAGGGCTTTTTTAAAAAAACCAAAGGAAGCGAAGGCGAAAAAGAAATCCTTACGCTCAATCTCAAAACCTCGGAATATGGCCCAAGAGTAAAGCCCAAATTTGCTTCTGCGGAAGCCGCCAAACCTATTGATGATTTAAAATTAAGACTAAAAGCCCTATGCACGGGTATGGATAAGGCAGGCGATTTTTACAGACAATTTCATTATGGCCTTTTCTCGTATATCTCTAACCGAATACCTGAAATCAGTGATGAAATTTACAGAGTCGATGATGCAATGATGGCCGGATTTGGTTGGGAGATTGGCGCCTTTGAAAGTTGGGATGTTTTGGGCCTTGAAGGCACAACAAAAAAAATGAGGGATGCCGGGTATCCTGTTGCAGCATGGGTTGATGAAATGATTGCAGCTGGCATTAAAACATTTTATAAGGTTGAAAATGGTAAACGTTTTTGCTATGATGTTGCTTTAAAAGCGTATAAACTATTACCCGGCGGAGATGCATTCATTGTGATGAAAAATTTCGAAAACCAAACAATTTGGAAAAATAACGCGTGCCGTACTTATCATTTAGGAGAAGATGTTTTAGGATTGGAATGGTATACTAAAATGGGAAGTATTGGCGGTGAAGTGCTGGAAGGAATACAAAAATCCATTTCATTAGCGGAAGAAAAATATAAAGGACTTGTGATTGCCAATGATGGTCAGAATTTTTCAGCCGGCGCTAACGTTGGTATGATCTTTATGCTGGCTATTGAACAGGAGTACGATGAACTGGATATGGCGATCCGGATGTTTCAAAATACCATGATGCGTGTACGTTACTCCGGTGTACCTATTGTTGTTGCCCCGCATGCCCTGGCGCTTGGTGGTGCCTGTGAGTTGAGTTTGCACAGCGATAAGGTTTGCCCGGCTGCAGAAACCTATATTGGTTTAGTTGAACTCGGCGTTGGTTTGATACCTGGTGGTGGAGGTACAAAAGAATTTGTATTGCGCGCAGCAGATGAAATGCACGAAGACGAGCCCGATACCAATACATTAAAAAATAGATTTCTTACCATCGCCACCGCAAAAGTCGCCACGTCTGCACAAGAAGGATTTGCCTTAGGAATTTTTCGGAAAGGACAGGATGAAATAATTATGAACCAGGGAAGAAGAATTACTGATGCAAAAAAAAGTGTGATTGAGTTATATAATAGCGGCTATGTGA
>JBJXDV010000504.1:0-4860 GCA_046153465.1 Chitinophagaceae bacterium | reverse complement strand
GGGGACGATTCACGGGTAGAAAATAGGTTTATTTTGTATTCGTTCCTTAGGAACGCTTCGTGCAAACAACATAATGCAAAGCGGGGAGTTGAAAGGAAGATTCACTAAGAAAGATTAGACCTTTGCTAAAACATAAATATATACGCGTTGTTATTTTAATAAAGATATCCCGTCCCATGGGGACGTTTCGTGGGTAGAAGAATGGTTAATTTTTTATTCGATCTATAGGAACGATTTGTACAAAGAACACAACACGGTGGAGCTGAGCGATTGAAAGAAAGATTAGATCTTTGCTAAAACATAAATATATACGCGTTGTTATTTTAATAAAGATATACCGTCCCATGGGGACGTTTCGTGGGTAGAAAAGGGATTTATTTTTTATTCGTTCCGTAGGAACGATTCGTGCAAATTAGAAAATTAAATAAATAATTAATTATGAAAATCAAATTTATGTTCCTCATTGCTATTTTATTTTCAATGAATGTTTCGGCTCAAACAAAAAAGCAAACAGGTAAATTTCTACAACACGTGGTGTTATTCAAGTTTAAAGACGATGCCAAACCTGAAGATGTAAAAAAAATTGAAAACGCATTTAACGCATTAAAATCACAAATTAAAGAAATCAAAGCCTTTGAATGGGGATTGAATAATAGCCCGGAAAATTTGAACCAGGGATTCACACATTGTTTTGTCGTGAGCTTCGTTTCAGAAAAAGATCGCGAGGCTTATCTGCCGCATCCTAAACATAAAGAGTTCGTCGCATTGCTTGGGCCGGTATTAGATAAGGTACTTGTAGTTGACTATTGGCAAAAATAAAGAGGGGGTGTATAGTTTGCGGTTTATAGTTTATGGTTCTTTCGGTGTAACATCACTATTAAATCGAACCTGCTTCTAATAGAAAGTTTGAGAAGTACAGCAACGGTAAACCACAAACTATAAACACCGCTATAACTTTTTAATCTTAATATTTCTAAACCACACGTTGTTTCCATGGTCTTGAAGGCCAATATGTCCTTTTTTATAGGTCCCGAAATCTTTCATGTCTTTGAACTTACTTCCTTTGATCATTTTCCTCCAGTTATCATTCCACATTCTGGTGCCTAGTACTTTTGTACCATTTAAGTGAAATTCCAGCGAATCTTTGTTGCTGATTACATCTACCTGGTTCCATTCACCTGCTTTTTTTACTGTTTCGGGTGACGAAGATATAAGGTCGTACAAATCAGCGGCGCGGTGCTTTATTATTTTCGAATCTGGATGACCGTTATTATCCAATACCTGCATCTCTGGTCCGGTATGCCAGGTATGTTCATACTTTGGATTTTCATTAATAAAAAGGATGATGCCGCTATTGGCACTATCTACCAATTTCCACTCAACTTTAAAATGATAATTATCAAACTCCTCTTCAGTAATTAGGTCACCACCCCCAACTGTCTGCCAGTCTTTAAATTCTTTCGGATCGAGGTGTAAGGCACCATCGTCTACCGTCCACGCATGGCCATCCGATTTTTTATTGAATACATGCCAGCCCTTTGTAGATGTTCCATCAAACAACAATTGCCAGCCATCTGCTTTTTCAGCATCCGTTAAGCTATTATTGTTTTCTGTTGGGGTTTGGTTTGTAGTTGTCGAATTAGTCGTGTCTTTTTTTGTATCTTCTGTTTTTGTTTCTGCATTATTGCATGAAATTATAACAGTAAAGAAGGCGGCCATCGGAAATAATCTCATTGAAGGGATCGATTTATTATTAAAAAATAGAATAATCAAACAAACAGAAGAAAATAATTATTGATTGTTCTTCAATGAAAGGATATAAGTTACCAATTCTTTTGCTTCCTCGGGGGTAACAGTAGTATTTGGTGTCATTGGAATATCACCCCAAACGCCTTTGCCACCTTTAATTACTTTTTCTGCAAGCATGGCAATATTTTCTGGAGTAGATTCATACTTTTTTGCCACATCAATATAAGCGGGCCCTATTACTTTTTTATCAATGGCATGGCAGGCAGGGGCACAATTTTTACTGGCGATTAACTCCAGCATTTTTTCGTTAGGTGGTGCCGGAGTAGGTTTTGGAACTGCTGTTGTCGCAGAATCTTTCTTAACTTCTGGTGTTTTATCATTGCCTCCGCAAGCACATAGGATAAATGCGGCACTCATTACTAGCAATACTTTTTTCATCAATATATATTTTTAGTTGTATAAATACGAGAAATTACAATGGCAAGTTACTTTAATCCTAAAACAGAACGATTGAAATTTTCATCGCTTCCTGTGCCTGCAAAATCGTCAAAGGCTCTTTCTGTAACCCTAATAATATTATTCTTTATAAAAATAGCTCCTTCTGCTGCTCCGTCTTCAGGATGTTTAATGGCACACTCCCACTCCATTACTGCCCAACCCTTATAATTATAACCAGCAAGTTTGCTAAAGATAGATTTAAAATCAACCTGCCCATCTCCTAAAGAACGAAAACGTCCGGCGCGATCAATCCAATTTTGATAACCACCATATACACCTTGCTTACCGGTTGGATTAAACTCCGCATCTTTAACATGAAACATTCGGATTCGTTCATGGTAATAATCAATATAATCAAGATAATTTAAACATTGCAATACGAAATGCGAAGGATCGTATAATAAACAAGCACGTTTGTGATTATTGGTATGTTGTAAAAATAACTCATACGATATTCCATCGTGTAAATCTTCACCCGGGTGTATCTCATAACAAAGATCAACGCCACATTCATCAAAATAGTTTAGAATAGGTAACCAACGCTTTGCAAGTTCTTTAAAACCTGTTTCTACTAAACCTGCCGGTCGTTGCGGCCAGGGGTAAACGGTAGGCCATAATAGGGCACCGCTAAAAGTAGCATGGGCATTCAGTCCCAGATTTTGAGAAGCTTTTGCAGCATACTTTACTTGCTGAACAGCCCATTCAGTTCTGGCTTTCGGATTTTTACGTACTGAAGTGGGTGCAAATCCATCAAACAAATCATCATAGGCAGGATGTACTGCTACCAGTTGCCCCTGCAAGTGTGTTGAAAGTTCAGTAATTTTTAAACCAGCTGTTTCAACAATACCTCTTACTTCATCTGCATAGGTTTTACTTTCTGCAGCTTTTTGCAAATCAATACAACGGCTATCCCAACTCGGAATCTGTACCCCTACAAAACCAAGTTTGGCGGCCCATTCACAAATTGATTTCAACGAATTAAAGGGAGCTTTATCACCCATAAACTGGGCAAGAAAAATTCCGGGTCCTTTGATGGTAGTCATTCGGTTAATAATTTATCTTTTGTAAATGAAAAACTATCTGTTTTTTATTGGAAGTTGTGTACAGCTTCGAGCTGCTAGTCACGAGCGACTCCTTTAAAATTTATTACACATCTTTCACAAGATTTTTTCAAATAATAAAAACGGTTAAAACATCAGGGACAAGCTCGCAGCTCGTAGTCCTCTCTCTTCACACCTTATGTTCAAACCATTTCTTATCCGATTGCGCACTGGCTACTACGTTATCAATAAATGCCATTCCTCTAATTCCTTCATCCACTGTTGGATAATCCAGTTGTTCTTTGGTAGGTTCTTTACCATCTAAACGAGCGGAAAGAGTTAATGAAAAGTTTCTATAAATATTTCCAAACGCTTCAAGGTAACCTTCGGGATGACCACCAGGCGTTCTGCAATTCGCAGTTGCAAAACTGCTGAGCCGATCGCCATAATTTCCACCGGCGCGTAAAATTTGAGTAGGCTGATCAAGCCATTTTACGAATAAGGTATTGGGTTCCTGTTGCGCCCATTCCAATCCACCTTTTTCACCATAGATACGAATCTTCAAAGCGTTCTCTTCCCCTGCGGCCACTTGCGAAGCCATCAATACACCAGCAGCACCATTATTAAATTTCAATAATACATTACCATCATCATCTAATAATCTTCCTTCTACCATTACATTTAAATCGGCACAAAGGTGTGTAATTTCCAAACCGGTTATATATTCAGTTAAATGTGCTGCATGTGTTCCAATGTCTCCCATACATCCACTCTTGCCCGATTTTTTTGGATCGGTTCTCCAGGCTGCCTGTGCATTTCCTTCACGTTCGGAAAGTTTGCTTAACCAACCTTGTGGATATTCGACATATACTTTTCTAATCTTGCCAAATACTCCCCCCTGTACCATAGCACGAGCCTGCTTTACCATTGGATAACCCGAATACGTATGCGTAAGACATAATAATAACCCTGTTTCTTCTACTTTCTTTTTTAATTGCTTTGCTTCATCAAGGGTAAATGCAATCGGTTTTTCAATCACCACATGAAATCCATGATCGAGCGCCATCATAGCAGGCGCAAAATGAGCGAAATTAGGAGTAACGATTGTTACAAAGTCAATACGTTTATCGGCAGGTAAGGCCGCTTCTTTCTTTATCATTTCATCGTAGGTAAGATAAATTCGGTCTTCGGAAAGAAATAGCGATTTACCGGAATCTTTTGCAATATCGGGGTTGATACTAAGTGCGCCGGCTGTTAATTCAACAAGGCCATCCATAAAAGCAGCATGCCGGTGTATAGCACCAATAAATGCATCCTTACCACCGCCTACCATTCCCATGCGAAGTTTTCTGTTCATATGATTTAGCAATTAAGTTTTGAAAGAATTAAAGAAGACTACAAACCTAAAGAAAAACTGAAATAGAAATAAGAAGAAAAAAAATTACATTTATAAACTATTAAAGTATGGTAAAAACTGTTTACCAGAATAACAGGCGTTAGTTGAATGTACGGTTATATTTACGTTTCAAAACCAAAACCAACACGATATGCAAGCCAACATTAACCGCAACCA
>JBJXDV010000503.1:0-26827 GCA_046153465.1 Chitinophagaceae bacterium | reverse complement strand
TGACAAAATTTTTTTTCTTCCATATTTTTTCTTTTATAGTTAGAAATAATAAGCCACCAAGGATTTACTTTTTCTTCGTGATCTTCTTTTGTAAGCCTCCTTTATCCATTTAAGCAATGTACCATCTATCTCATCTTCGCTACTTATATTGACAAAATATAGAAAACTGTTAGCAGAAAGTTGAACCGGCTGTTTTAATCTTTTATTGCTGATTTTTCGAGCTAAACTGAATTCTACCTTTATCTTTTCTCTCATTATTTTTATCGACGCGAACGTTGATGTATTGACAAAATGAATACAGCATTCCAGCGATTCAATCCTAAAATGCCCGATTTGCCGCTTAACGGCTTGTTTAAAAATTTTATAGAATAACGTTCCGCCTGGTTTTCCCTCAAAATGTTGTTTTAAAGGAAATGCTTTGCAGGAATGACTCTGACCCTGCCGTTCAAATTGACGTCCGCATTGAGTGCAGGTCCATAACCCGTTTATTTCTGCTTTAACTTTCATGTCATCAACTGTCGTTGGGCGCTGTTAAAAAAAAGGATAAAGTTCTTACTGAATATTGAATAACTCTTTTTTAGAGCCCTTTTATTATCATCTAAGGCCGCCGACTTCATAAAAGATGAAATAGACTGCTGCAAAGCTATAGGCAATTTCAGGCGGTATTAATGATTGCTATCAGCGCTGCTTGTGATGTGCATCGATGCGTGCTTCTAAACACTAAATTGACGATGGCATTGGCTGTTCCTGCACAATAATAAGTCGGTTATGATTGAAATCATCCGTTGTTGTTATTGCCGTCATGTTATTCGGACCTTCTATTGCCTTACCTTCCATCGCTATGGTTAACCTGAAAAACAAATAACATGAATATCCTATACAATACCGAATGCGCTATTTATCCAGGAGATTATATTCCTCTTTTTACTACAGAAGAAGTGGCGGCACAGTTGCAACATTTTCCGGCAAAGGAAACTACTCCTCTTGAGGTAATGATTACGGAGTTGGAGGATTCTTTTAAAGTAGAAATGGTTGTACCCGGAGTGAAAAGGGAGGATTTCCTGATAAAAGCAATTGATAATATTTTGACCATTTCTGTATTGCATAAAGAATGTGGGCTACCCGTGAAGGAACATTTTCAATCGCAGGAGTTTAATGGAAGGTGTTTTGACCAGCATATTATTTTGCCAGAAAATGCAGATGTAGCTTTCATAAGCGCCGAATACAAATCGGGTCTCCTGCGTTTATACGTTCCCAAAGCAACTTATCCTCTTAATAACATGCATAACCGAATTATAGTTTACTGACAAATAATCTTCATGGCTTTTTCTTTTGTGCATCCCTATACCATCGATCCATCTTTTAGAAAAAGAGTTGCCTATTGCTGTATGGAATTGGGTATACATCAAACCCTAAAAACCTATGCCGGGGGCCTGGGGTTTCTAGCAGGTTCGCACTTGAGAAGTGCCTACGAATTGAAACAAAATATGATTGGCATTAGTATTTTGTGGAAATATGGATATTATAATCAAACCAGGAAGCAGGATCAAACAATGGATGTTTTGTTTGAAGAAAAAAACTACGGGTTTTTAAAAAAGACAGATATAAAATTTACTATCAAAGTTTCCCGGCATGAGGTATGGGTTGCTGTATACTATTTGCAACCCGAAATCTTTAATACAGCACCTGTTTTTTTCTTATCTACAGATTTACCAGAGAACGATTACCTCGCTAAGACTATTTCCCATAAACTATACGATGCCAATCCGGAAACAAGAACAGCATCAGCAATTCTGCTGGGAGTAGGCGCAGTTAAATTACTTGAAGCATTACAATGGGATCCGGATATTTATCATTTAAATGAGTCGCATGCATTACCATTGGCGTTCTACCTGTATAGTAAATTCAAAAATACCGATGAGGTAAAAAAAAGATTGGTATTTACTAACCACACGCCGGAACAGTCGGGTAACCAGAAAACAAATTTAATATTGCTCGAAAAAATGGGATTTTTTTGTGATATCCCTATGACTGAAATTGTTGCTATTACAAAAACAGAAGGCGAGGAATTGGATCATACGTTAACGGCGCTCCGATTTTCTAAAAAAGCCAACGCCGTTTCAGAAATACACCGGCAAATAATTTGTAAAATGTGGGCAGAACAAAAAAATATTTGCACTATTATTAAAATTACCAACGCTCAAAATTATTTGCATTGGCACGACGAGAGACTATACAAGGCATTAAACAACAACGACGATCAGGAATTGCTAAAAATAAAAAAGCAGCGTAAAAAGGATTTGTTTGAAGAAGTAGCCGACCAATGCGGGGAAATATATGATGAAAATATTTTTACGATTGTTTTTGCAAAACGTTTCGCAGGGTATAAAAGAGCTGACTTATTTTTTCATGAGATGGACCGGTTTGAAAAACTTTTAAATAATAATGAGCGACCGGTACAAATTATTTGGGCAGGCAAACCTTACCCAATGGATTATACGGCCATTGGGGTATTTGATAAAATTGTGGATCTATGTAAGAAATATACTAACTGTTCCATTCTTGTAGGATACGAATTAAAGCTTTCCAAACTATTAAAGCAGGGTGCTGATATTTGGTTAAATGTGCCGCGCCTTTCCCATGAGGCATCGGGCACCAGCGGCATGGCCGCGGCCATGAATGGTGCAATCAATGTAGGTCTGCCGGATGGTTGGTTCCCTGAATTTGCGAAAGATAAAATCAATTCTTTTGTTGTTTCTGGATGTGATATTAGTTTACCGGATCATGTGCAGGATGATGTGGACATAGCTAGTTTATATACATTGTTAGAGAACGAAGTATTACCTATGTATTACGATTACCCTGGCCGTTGGTTGGAAATAATGAAGAATGGAATGAAAGATATTTTACCTGAGTTCGACAGTAACCGTATGGCGAAAGACTATTATGAAAAGCTATACTTATAGTGATGAACTAATTGGTATAATTGTATTTGTATCAATATTGCTACAAACGAAAAAAATACAATTAGTTGATGACTACTGGAAAACGAAAAAAACCATCGGCATATTTAACTAAGAATAAAGTAAAATTAATTCGGGGAGGCGAAGAATATTTTGAATTGATGCTTCAGTTAATTAATGAGGCTACCACCAGTATTCATTTACAAGTTTATATTATTAGCGATGATCAAACAGGACAACAAGTAGCCGATGCATTAAGGGCTGCTGCCAAAAGAAACGTTTTAGTTTACTTATTGGCCGATGGCTATGCTTCACAATCACTCCCCCAAAAATTTATTAATGAGTTAGAAGCAGCAGGCATCAATTTTCGATTTTTTGAACCATTCTTCAAAAGCAAAAACTATTATTTTGGAAGAAGGTTGCATCATAAAGTATTTGTGGCCGATGCAAAGTTTGGATTGGTAGGTGGCGTAAATATTGCCAACCGGTATAATGATATGCCGGGTGAAAAAGCCTGGCTTGATGTTGCCTTATTTATGGAGGGAGAAATTGTGATAGAACTCTGTGTGCTTTGTTGGAAGACCTGGAAAAATTTTCCTACGAAAATGAGTATCACTCCCTGCGAAGAATATAAAATCAACAACGAGTTTAATTTTAACGAAAAGACCTTATTAAGGATTCGGCGGAATGATTGGGTTCGGCATAAAAATGAAATTTCAGCAACCTATATTGAAATGTTCCGGACTGCCAGATCACAAATAACTATTTTATGTAGTTATTTTTTACCTGGTAAATTAATTCGCAGGCTATTGCTCAGTGCCGCCAACCGGGGAGTAAAAATAAAAGTGATTACTGCCGGCCAGTCAGATATTATGATTTCAAAATATGCTGAACGGTGGATGTATGACTGGTTGCTCAGAAATAAAATAGAACTGTTCGAATATCAGCCAACCATTTTGCACGCAAAAATTGCTGTATGTGATGGGGAATGGTTAACCATTGGTTCTTACAATATCAATAACATTAGTGCCTATGCAAGTATTGAACTAAACATTGATGTACGCAATGCCAATTTTGCCAATGATACAGATCGGTTGTTGGAAAATATAATTAAAACCGAATGTATACAAATTACAAAGGGAAAACACCTAAGTAATAAAAGTGTTCTTAAACAATTTGTTCGCTGGAGCAGCTATCAATTCATCCGCGGTGTTTTCTTCCTGCTTACTTTTTATTTTAAACGGAGAGAGTAAGTTAATTTATGATCTCACTTGTGTTGAATACTTCTTTGGCAGACGAGCATTTTCAAGCCTGACCAATCTCATTGTTTTTACTGATGATCGTCTTTGATGGCAACCCAGCTAAAATATACATTTGTTCAGCAAACAATTATTATAAATTATAAAACAATAGGAGGTTATATGGGAACTCAAGCATTAGCTAAAACAACTGAAAGAATGCCATCAGTATTTGATGATTTTTTCAAACCCTGGAACGAATGGTTCGATAATGGTGGTTTAATGGGCAAAACTATGAATTTGCCTGCAGTAAATATTACGGAACATAAGAGTCAGTACATCGTATCATTAGCTGCACCTGGTTTGAAAAAAAGTGATTTCAATATTAACGTTGATGGCAATATGCTTACCATAAGTAGCGAAAAAGAAGAGAATAAGGAAGATAAAGAAAAGAAATTTACAAGAAAAGAGTACAATTATTCCTCTTTCAGCCGCAGTTTCACGTTGCCAGAAGAAATTAATAAAGAAAAAATTGAAGCAACCTATGACGACGGCGTTCTAAAAATTTCGTTACCCCGAAAAGAAGAAGAAAAAAAATCTTCAGCGAAACAAGTCGCTGTAAAATAGGCCGACTACTGTTCGGTTTAACGTCTCGCTGTACAGGATGGCGAGACGTTTTTTTAATTTGATATGACTATTTTAAGAAGTGTTTTATTTTTGTTAGCTACGCTGACATTCCTTTTGTAGGTTGGCTAATGTATTTATGATCACAATAGTTGTTTCACAACATTTTATTTATTGCGTTAACGAATTACGTGCGGGTATTACCGGAACGACTGCTTTATTTTCTTGTTAATTTGGGTTGTATAGATTTTTTATCGATGGTTCAGCAAATCTTTTATTTGCTTTAAGATTCATTGCAATCGGGGTAGCCACGAATTGATGATGATCATCCTATTCAATGATGATCGTTCTTATTCTTGAACTCAGCGACTAATATCTTTATGGGTGAATAAATACTTAAACCAGGAGGATTGTATGCCAGAGTTGAAATTAAAGCAATTACAGTATGAAGCCGATACATGGCGGAGGGTGGTGGGGTTTATGATGGAAGAAAACATCCACCAGAAAAACAGGCTTTCGGAAATTCTAAAAGATAAGTTCGATAAGAATTTGTTGGAGGAAGTGGAGCGATTTCAAAGTTGGTTTGTAAAAGAGGATGAGCTAATTAGTTTGTTGCGTAATGAAATGGCAGAATTGGACAAGTTGTTGGTGAGAGAAATTTTTGAAGATGGTGCTATTATGAATAAAGTGATCGGGAAATTGAAATACCTGCGTAATAATATCACTGCCGCAGAGAAAGAATTTAGCAGGCTGAAAGCAGCATTTAATAGTTACCTCTCAGAAAATGTGTAGAACGGATGAATAGAATTGATTTGATGAATGTTTCCTCCATTATTATTATTATGTGGACAGGCAGTTTTGCAGGCATCGCACAAATAACCCCGTATGCGTTACAAAAATTTATCTCATCTCCAGCATATGCTTCCAGCAAGCTCGACTGTCCAGACCAGGTAACCGAATTTTATACACGTATTAAATTTGTATCGGTATGGATGCAAACGCCTAATGAAGTGAACCGCTCTATTCTTCTTAGCCACTTTCAGCATGCAGCAGATATCGGATTGAATGAAAAAGATTACCAGTTTAAGCCTGTTGAAGCGATTAGAAGTAAGAATATTTCTTTGTTGTCTATCGAGGATTCATTAGCGGCGGAAGTTCGTATAACCGATGCGGCCATTCATTTCTTGAACGATCTTAGCTATGGTAATACAATACCGGCCTTTAGATACCACGGTCTTAAATACTCTCCCAATTGCAATAACATTCCCATGCTATTAGAGGAGTATGTTTCAAATAATACACTGCCGCATTTAATTGTAGGGAACTTTCCCGTGATGGAGGAAATAAAGCCGATTGAGCGTAAAATAAAATGGTTTCAAAAAATAATTGCAGCGCCGAATTTTGCGGAAGTAAACATTTTATTCAAAACAGTGAACCAAAGCAACAAGGCCCTTATTACAAAACTGTATCAGTTGGGTATTATTGATTCGATTAATAAAAATATTTCAGATACGCTGTTAGTACAAAAAGTAAAAGAAGCTCAACGCCATTTTGATTTGTTGGACGATGGTGTGCTTAGAACTACCTGTCTGAAACAATTGAATATTCCTTTATCTGTACGGATCCGGCAATTAAATCTATCTATAAATTATTACCGGTGGTTGTATTGCATCACTCAAAACACAAGTATTATTGTAGTAAATCTTCCCGCTGCGTATTTAAAGGTATACCGGGATGGAAAAACGATACTTGAAATGAAGGTTATAGTTGGCAAAAATCATACACCCACGCCAACACTGGCAAGTACAATAAGCGAGGTAGTACTCTATCCCTATTGGCATGTGCCGTTAAGTATTGCGACGAAGGAATTGTTGCCTTATATAAAAAGATCGCCGTCTTTTTTAGAGGCAGGTAATTACCAGGTATTGAATAAATCAGGAAAAATTATTGATCCATACACTGTCAACTGGAATCTTTATAGCAAAACATATTTCCCCTTTATTATACGTCAGAGTACCGGTTGCGATAATTCATTGGGTTTACTGAAATTAAATTTTTTTAGCCCTTTCGGCGTGTACCTTCATGATACTCCTGACAAAATGTTATTTATGATGGGTAAACGTTTTTTTAGTCATGGTTGTGTACGCCTGGAAGAACCAATGCAATTGGGTCATTTAATTTTGAAGAATAACCCTATTGCTATTGATACACTGGAACAAAAAGGATGTCTTCGAAATCAATCGCCGATCACCGTGGAGGCTGATGAACGCATGCCGGTTATAGTTTGGTATAATCCTGCTGGTATTGATAAAGCAGGTCGTGTCATTTTCTATGACGATATATATGGTAAATTTAACTGGAAAAATGAATAACTGAATTTTTAATGGTGCACAACGGATGCAGGGGTTAGGATAGAACAGGCTATCAATTATTGAATATTATTTTGGAGTATTGAATTCCACGCATAGAAATATAGCTTAGAATTTGATGAATAGGAATGGATTCTACAGTAGCTTTGATAAATAGGTGAGTTGAGGCTTGCAGAAAAAAAAATATTAAATTGATGGAATTTATTGATTACTATAAAATTTTAGGTGTTGATAACAAAGCTTCCGAGGAGGATATAAAAAAAGCATATCGAAAATTAGCCAGAAAGCTGCACCCGGATCTTAATCCGAATGATAAAAATGCCCATAAAAATTTTCAGCAGGTAAATGAGGCTAATGAAGTATTAAGTGATCCGGAGAAAAGAAAAAAATATGATCGGTATGGAAAGGATTGGCAACACGCCGGGCAGTTTGAACAACAACGGCATTCGCAGCAGCAATCGCCCTATTCAAATGGTCAGCCCTTTTCCGGTGAAACGGATGGGGATTTTTCTAGTTTTTTTGAATCTATATTTGGTCGATCTGGCAGTAAAAGCCAAACAAAATTCAGAGGACAGGATTATAATTCGGAGCTTAAACTTGGCTTAACGGATGCTATGGAAACTCATCAGCAAACGCTCAACGTAAACGGGAAAAATGTTCGCATTACGATACCAGCCGGTATTGAAAACGAACAAGTGATAAAACTCAAAGGCTATGGCGCACCCGGTGTAAATGGGGGGCCTGCGGGTGATTTGTATATTACTTTTTCCATTGCTAATCATCCACTTTTTAAGCGTTCAGGAAACGATATATTTACAACAGCTACGATAGACTTATATACGGCTATGCTTGGGGGAGAGATTACTGTTGATACCTTAAAGGGCAAAGTAAAGTTGAAAGTAAATCCTGAGACACAATCCGGAACTAAAATACGACTTAAAGGCAAAGGTTTCCCTCTCTATAAAAAAGAAAACGAAACAGGAGACTTATACATTACCTACGATGTAAAATTGCCAACCAATCTTACCGAAGAACAAAAAAAACTTTTTACGGAATTGAGTAAGCTTAAATAAAACCTTTTGTATGCAAACAGAAGAAATGATACCAGCCAGTGAATTTTGTATTCATCATCATATTGAACTTACATTCCTTTATTCGTTAAAGGAAAGTGGGCTTATTGAAATTGTTGAACTGCAGGAAAAGGCATTTGTACCTGTTAGGCAGTTAAGTGATTTGGAAAAACTTGCACGTTTATATTATGATATGGATATTAACCTGGAAGGTATTGAAACTATTTCCTATTTACTGAAACGTATCCAGGATATGCAGCAGCAAATAATACAATTAAATAACAAGCTGAATAGTTATCATAATGAATAAAGAGTGTATGCTTTGTTATACAACATGTAATTCCTTTATGAAATGGTAATAACGGTATCTTTTTTTCGATATACACCTTTGGTGACCTGCCTGCCTGACTATAATTCTTCTTGTTAGTGACCGTGATCATCGAAATACAAACCTGCTCTTCCTATTTTACGCGTTCAATCAAAAATAGGAGAGTATGAAAAAGATAAAGTGGACGAGTATTTTTTTGTTGTTGATAATGGCCTCCTGCCACACGTCACGAATAATGAACTCATGGAAATCTGCGAAAACTACGGCACATAACTATAATAAGATAGTAGTATTGGGTGTTATACGTGATGCAGACAGGACGATGCAGGAAAAAATGGAAAATCATTTGGTGGGCGATTTGAAAGCAATAGGATACAATGCGATATCCTCTCTGCAGGAGTACGGCCCTAAAGCATTTGAAAAGATAGATGAGGAAGAAGCGGTTCTTAAGTTAAAAAATAGTGGCGTTGATGCAATTGTTACAATTGTATTGCTCGATAAAAAAAAGGAAAGGAAATATATTCCCGGGAACATCTATTATTCGCCCTATGATTCTTATTATAGTCGGTTTTGGGGATATAGAACAGCGTTGTTTCGCCGTATATATGAACCTGGATATTATGTAACCGATACTAAATATTTTTGGGAAAGTAATTTTTATGATATGAGCACGCAGCAATTAATATATTCTGTGCAAACGCAAACTTTTGATCCAGCCAATGCGGAAGTGATGGGGCACCAATATGGTCAAATCATTGTAAAAGACATGCTAAAGAATAATATCCTTCAATCGGCGGTGGAAAAATAATTGGAATCGAAAGAGCATGTTTAATTGAGCAATTGTTCCAATTTTTTCTGATTGATAATAGTAATGCTGCCCTCTTTTATTTCTATTAGTTTTTCGCTTCGAAAATCGCTCAGCGTCCTTATTAACGATTCGGTAGCTGTGCCGGCAATGGTTGCCAGGCTTTCCCGGCTAATATCAATCGAAAATTTATCGTCTTTCCCCTTCTGGTATTTTTTTTGAAGTAATATCAATGCCTCTGCTACCTTCTTTCGAAGGGAATTATAGGCAAGACCTATTAACTGATTTTCCTTAGCTAAAATATTTTTAGCAAGTAAACGGATAAATTTTTGAGCAACTTCTTTATTATTGTTGATAAGATCTTCAAATTCTTCTTTCGGTATTACCGCCAGTTCAGTATTTTCCAAAGCTTCTGCGGTGTCTCTGTAAACTGTGCCATCCAATAAGGGAATGTATCCTAAAAAATCGCCTGCACAGTAGAGTTCCGTAACTAACTCTTTGCCATCATCATTTGTTTTATATGTTTTTACTTTTCCATTTAATACGTAATATAACCTGTTCGGGTGGTTGCTTTCTGAATAGATAGTCTGTTTCTTTTTATACTTATTGGTATTCCGATGTTCAGTCAGCGATTGCAGGATATTTTTTCCCGAGGATGCTTCTTTTAATTGCTGTAGGCCGTCGATGCCTGGAGCAAGTGCTTTTTTCAGCAAGTCTATTTTTTTTAACCTGCTATCTACCGCGTTCAGCAATTCTGTTCCATTAAACGGTTTCGTGATGTAATCGTCTGCGCCTAACTCCATACCTTTTCTTAAATCGCCGCGTTCTGTTTTGGCTGTTAAGAAAATAAAAGGCGTATTTTTTATCGATTCATTTTTATGAACAGCATGCAATACACCATAACCATCCAGCACAGGCATCATAATATCACAAATGATAAGATCTGGAACATGTTCAATTGCTTTTTCCACACCAATTTTACCATTCTCTGCTACAATTACTTTATAGTTAGACAACTCCAATATTTCTGCTGTATTGGTGCGAATGTCTTCATTGTCTTCAATCAATAATATTTTTTTCATATCAATTGGATTTATTGTTAAAAGTAAGTGTAAACTCGGTACCTTTTTCCAGTTTACTTTCACATTCCAGAGAACCATTCATCAATTCGGCATATTTAGAAACAATATGCAAACCTAAACCAGTGCCCTGGATATTACCGGCATTGGTACCACGAAAAAAACGCTCCATCAAATGTTTTTGGTCTTCTTTAGAAATACCCATACCCTCATCTTTCACTTTCAATTTTATATGTTCAGGGTTTACCAAGGTGCTTATCTCAATGGCGCTCCCTTCTGCAGAAAACTTACTTGCATTTGACACCAGGTTCATGAGAATATGTTTTAACAGCGAGCGATCCATTATTACAGCGGTATCGCCATTATGATGATAGTTTATCTTCTGATCTTTCTTTAGGTTATTTTTTATTTCTTCCAGTATGCCATCCATCTCCTCTTTAATGTCAAAACGATTCGGCCTAATCTGTATTTTTCCTTCTTCAATTTTTCCAACACTTAAGAAATCGTTTAAGATATCGGTAAGCATGTTTACCGAAGACGTAATACGATGCAGATGTTTTTCACGCTTTCCCTGCTCTTCAGTAGTCGTGTATTTTTCTATCAAATAAGAAGAAGAAAGAATGGTACTGAGCGGCGTTCTGAATTCATGAGAAGCCATCGAAACGAACCTTGTTTTTAAACTGTTCAGTTCTTTTTCTTTATCAAGTGATTTTCGCAATTCTTCTTCGGATTTTAATCGTTCCGAAATATCAATAGCAATACCCATAAATCCGATAATTTCTTCGCTATTGTTTTTTATTGTAGTTATTGTTAAGGATACAGGAAAAGAAGTTTTATCCCTTCTGATATAAGTGTATTGAGCTTCTTCATGAATACCTCTCCTTGCCCGTTCAACCAAAACAGCAAAATCATCTTCTAAGGTAATACCAAATTCATGGGTTAGGGAAATACGTCTTTTCGTTATTTCTGTTTTGTGGTGAAATAATACAGGCGTCGTTTTGTTTATTACTTCAAAATCGGCATATCCAATATTAAGAGAAGCTTCAGGATTGAAAAGCTTTATCAATCCGTCTTTGTCTGTGGCAATAATCATAGCACCGGCGTTGTCTAATATTGCTTTCTGATAAGAAAAAACCTGGTCCAGGTTCTCATTGGCTAGCTCTAGCTTGTCAAGGGTTTTATTTAAAGCCTCCGTACGCAGTTCTACTGCTGCCTCCAATTCCTCATTCAACTTTTCGATGGATGCTTCTGTTTTTTTTCTTATTGTAATATCGTTTATGAAAGCAATAACATATTTACCATCTTTTGTTTGATAATTGCCCAAACTTACTTCTACCGGAAATTCAGAACCGTCTTTTTTCGTCGCAAATAAATCAAGCCCAACTCCCATTGGCCTGTCCTTGGGGTCATGCACATAATTATTCGTATGGTGAACATGTTTAGTATGGTAACGGTTCGGAATAAATAGTTCAATAGGTTTATCAACTACTTCTTCATGAGAATATCCAAATAGCCGGAGGGCAAAAGGGTTTGCTAACTGGATTAAATTTTTACTATTAACCACTACAATGCTCATGGAAGCATGATTATAAAATGCTTCAAATCGGTTCGTTTCATTAATACTATTGAGCGTAGCAGGATGCATTGGTAAATTTTAATATGAATCTAAACGACAACTTTATTTTTCTTTAAAAAGAAGAATACAAAGCCATTCATCAATGCAAATACGATTTGGGCCGGCCTATTTTTAGGGTAGAATTATTATTTAAAGTTATGTACAAAGAACTGATACTACTTTTATCTATGCGGTAAAGATTCGCCTGTTATTATAGATTCATTAGCGGTAAAATCATTTTTCTGCAATACAATGGCGTCCGCAGGTATGTTCATACCTTCTTCCAGCAACAAAATATCAGCGGGTACTAAGTCTTCTGCATCGATTATTAGTTCTTTTCCATCCCTAACTACGCATACTTTTGGCTCGGCATATTGCCGCAATGCTCTTACTGCATTGGTGCTTTTTACTTCCTGGTATAATGAAATGGCAGCTACTATTGCCATTGCTACTAACATCATGGTACCCTCGCTGATTTCACCCAATATAAAATATAATGAACAGGCAATAATAAGTAAAATGAACATGGGCTCTTTCACAGTATCCCACACAATATGTATAAAACGACGCGACGATCCTGCATGAAAAATGTTTTTCCCATGCTGCTGTTGTAAAGAAGGAATTTGCTGAGCAGATAACCCCTGTATATGCCCCAACGCAGTTAGTTTTCCCGGCATTCTGTTCCTGATAATTAAATTGTTATCCCGCTCTATAAAACCGTTTCATTACCGGCAATACTTTCTTTAATAAACTTCTTTAATGCTTCCGGCATTACTGCTATGATATCATTCATCTCCCCATCCGAAACAAAATAATGCATAGCGTTGAAAACGGTGGCAATGGCAGCCAGCGCTTTGGCATTGTTACCAAAATCATATCCTGCCTGGTTACCATCTTCCTGTTTCACTTCGTCCAAAAAATCGGTTAACCGGTTGATACGGTTAAAGTCTTTATTAAATCTCCATCCATCCACGTACACTCCTTTTAATGCCATTGGCAACTGCGACAGCAATTGAAAAGATTCTTCATGCGTTAGGCGGTTTCGCAAAGCATGTAATACTGCGCGGATAATTCTTCCCGCTTTATCAGGAGAAACAGCCAGGTCTTCAGCCACGAGTTGAACAAACTCATTTCCTTTGGACGCATATTTATCGAAATGCAGCGACATATCGTTTAATCTTTAACGTTGAAATTATTCATCGAATACTTCAGGAAAATACTATCCCTGCTAAAGAATGGTATTATTTCTTAAAAATTTTCTCCAATTTCTCTTCCGTTTTATCCGCAAATTTTTTAGCTAATAAACTTATTCCATAGGTAAAAGTATTTTTTAGAATACTTTCACCATTAATAGCTTCTGCTGTTTTATCTTTTATTAGTTTGCTCATTACGCCTTGAACGATGGTGACAGGCTTTATTGTGTCCCTTAATTCATGCCAATTGGAACGAATTTTGTTCTCTAATGCTGCTGCTTCTTGTTTTATTCGTTTCTTTTCAAACTGCAACTGGTGTATACTTTTAATCTTCTTCATTATTCTCAAATAATTGTTGGATCAAGGCATTCATAATAGGAAGTCTTATCATTTTTACCCTTGCGGCCCAAACCACTATACCGATTAGCAGGTATAAAAACGCTACCATTAGATAGCCAGCCCAAGGTTTACCAATCCATTCACCCAAGCCAACCGATAGCGCGATACTGGAAAAAACAATAAAGAATAGAAACACCACAGCTACCACCACGCCTGCTATTATGTTAGCAATAACACCCGACGTTTTTTCTGCGGCCTGTAGTTTAACTGATTCAATCCGGGTGTTTACATAGTCTTTTATTGAGTCTGCCAGATTTTCTACTTTAGTAAAAGCCTTTTCCATTAGATTTTTTTTAGTAAGATCGGCCCGATGTTAGATATGCATCTTCTTATGCATTTTTTTCGAGGTTATCTTTTAAGGATTACGTAAAATCTTCTTTTAGATCTTTTAATTTTTCTTTTCCGTTATTGAATCTCTCTTTGGCAGTTTCTATTGTATCTTTTAAACCATCTGCTAATTTTTTACCCTGGTCATTAATCTTTTTCCTGGTTTCAGAACCCTTGTCGGGGGCAAATAAAACACCTAACACAGCGCCAGCTGCAATGCCTGCTACTAAAGCAGCCAGTATTTTACCACTCTTATTCATACAAAAAAATTTAAGTGTAAATAATGTATGTAAGTTACCGGCAAGCCTATTGCTTACGAATGACGATACTCAACTGTTGTACTGATGCTTGTCACTATAGTTGAAGGATATCTTTTACTATGTATCTATTTTACCCGGGTGTTTTTAATCAGCTTATTGTGTGACCTAGGGCATTTGCGGCTATCTTCTCTCACTTTATTTTTACATCGGTTTTTCATAGGATATTGGATTTAAAAAGGGGCTGTATTTTTATACTGGCACTTTTCTGTTTTGCGCAACAATCTTTAATATTTTCCCAAGGGGCTTCAAAATAATAATGGTTGTACCACAATTAATACAAAGAGTAGGTTAGTTGGATTTATTTATTTTTTGTTAATAAAGGTAAAACGGGATATACCTATGCACACTGAATTTAATTTCCATTCATGAGCATTTACAATTACATTCCTTTTATTGAGACGATTTTTTTTGTTTCTCTAATTTTCTAAAGTATCCCCGAAACAGGAAATTATGTTTTAGAGCCTCCATATTCTCGTTAAAACCTTCGGTGCCTTTTTGAATATTTTCCAAACTTGCATTTAATTTTATGACTAACTGCGAATCTTTCAACAGCGCATTGGCAGTTCCTTTCCCACTGTTGATATCGTTTTGCAAGCCGCTAACTATTTTATGAATAGTACCTGCTAACGAATCAGCTTGTTCTCCGACGTCCTTAATTTTTACGATAGCTTCATTTAGATTTTTGGCAAAAAGACTATCTCTTAATAAGGTGCCGACTGAACCTTTGCCATTTTTTACATCTGTTATTATTGCGTCCAGGTTGTCGACTATATTGCCTGCTTTTCCTGTTGCGGATCTTATATTAGCAACGGAGATTTTAATATTCTGCGGCAGGGCAGGGTCATCCAATAAGTTCCATAAGGCGCTGCTGTTGTTAATGCGTTGTACCGTTTCTTTTAAATTGGCAGCTATCACATAGATGTCGTTATTGGTTTTGTTCAATGTTTGGAGCATATCATCCATATTTACTGCTTTTTTCGAATCAAGAATATTTCCCTCTATGGCAAATGGTGCCGGCGCCCGCGCAGGAACGATATTCACTACTTTATTGCCTACCAACCCTTCGGTACCAATGGAGGCAATTGCATTCTTTCGAATAATCGACAGCAACTTTTTTTCGACAATCATCGTTACCTCGATCAACGTATCATTGATGATTTCTATTTTTCTTACAGTACCTGCCTGGATACCTGAGAAGCGTACATTGTTGCCCGTAACCAGGCCCTGTATATTTTCAAATCTTGCTTTCAATACAAATGTGTCGCCAAACAAATTCCTGTTCTTACCAATCATGTACAGTAAAAGAACCAGGAACAATAAGCCACCTAAAACAAATGTTCCCAATTTCGCGCTGTTAAAAGTTCGATTTGTCATATAGTCATTTATTCAAAAAATTGTTTCACTTTAAGATCACTATTTTCTTGTAAATGTGCGTAGGTATCATTGGCATAGCAGTAACCGTCAATCAAAATCGCTACTCTGTCGCTGGCCATACGTACACAGTTCATATCATGAGAAATAATTAAGGAAGTGGTGTTGTATTTTTTTTGTATCTCTATCATGAGTTCAATAATTTCTTTAGCGGTAATTGGGTCAAGCCCGGTAGTGGGCTCGTCATATAAAATAATCTCGGGTTTTAAAATTAGGGTACGGGCCAGCGCAATTCTTTTTCGCATACCACCTGATAATTCTACGGGCATCATATTTATGGTATGGGCCAGGCCTACATCTTCCAATGCTTCCATCACCATTTCAGTTACTTCCTGTTGTGAAACCTGTATCCAATGCCGACGCAAAGGAAATTCCAAATTTTCGCGAACTGTCATTGAATCGTACAATGCATTGCTCTGAAATAGAAACCCCACTTTTGCCCTTATTTTATCTAATTCCTCTTCGTTTATATCGGGTATATTTTTGCCAAACATTTTAATGCTGCCTTTATCTGGCTGTAATAACCCGATAATACATTTTATTAAAACCGATTTTCCCGAACCCGATTTTCCCAATACTACCACACTTTCTCCTTTTTTTATTTCAAGATTGAAATTAACCAGTACATGATTATTATGAAATGATTTGTAAAGATTTTGTACGATCAAAACCAATTCATCTGTTACCAGCTTCTGTGTTTCTATTGGTGATTTTGTTTCTGCGACCATATCTGTTTAGTTAAATCCAAATGCTTCCGTTACTTGTACCGATAATAAATCAATGATGAAGATAATAATCGATGAAACCACCACAGAGGAATTCGCAGAACGACCAACACCTTCTGTTCCTTTATTACTATTGTATCCTTTATAGCACCCTATAATTCCTACTGCAAATCCAAAAAAGAAACTTTTGAAATATGCCGGTAAGATATCACTGAAAGAAAGGCTATTGAATACCTGGCTAAAGAATAACTGAAAACTCGTGTTCCCTTGTACGTTAACACCCAGGTAAGAGCCGTATAAAGAGATGGCATCACCCAGCAGTACTAATACCGGCAACATCAATGTAGCGGCCAATACTCTTGTCACAACGAGATATTTAAAAGGATTGGTTCCACTTACTTCCATTGCATCTATCTGTTCAGTTACTTTCATAGAGCCCAGTTCTGCTCCAATACTGCTTCCGATTTTACCGGCAAATATGAGCGCGGTGATTACGGGGCCAATTTCGCGTATGATCGCAATACCTACAATTGTCGGTAATTGCGATTCAACTCCGTAATCTACCATAGATGGCCTCAATTGCATCGTTAATACCAATCCCATTATAAAAGCGGTTAATCCTATCAGTGGAAGTGATTTGTAACCAATAACAAAACATTGCCTAAGCAATTCAGCAATTTCATACCGTGGCCTGAACCATTGTTTAAGAAAACGCACCGTGAACCGAGACAATTCACCGGTTTCGTGTAAGAAAAATTTTACATTTGGAGCTATAAACATGTTTTTTTTAGCTACCCAATGTTCACTTTTTTCCTTTCCCGCCAAATGAATTGTATCAGGAAACCTGCTGATTGTCGTCATACTAAACTGGCAAACCCTACGAGCATTGCTTTTATGTAATTTGTTTTAGTTCATAATACTTGTTTCCTTTCTTCAAATAGTTTATACTGCATATCCATCGTAGTCAATTGATCCGTTCTAATGTGCTATTTTTGGAGGAGGGTTCTTAGTAAAATTCGTAGCTGACAAAATCTTCTCGAATTAGTGATATAATAAATCGGCAAAACTAATTGGTGACGTTGATACTAATTAATAAACATGATGGTGTTCCATTGATTTAAAAAAAGATGTACGATCCTATTAGGTATGTAAGTCCTGAAAATGCATTGTCGGTGATTCAATCGAACCAACGGATTTATATTCATGGCAGCGCACATACCCCAACCTTTTTACTCCGGCACCTGGCCAACGAAGCTCACCGATTGAAAAATATTGAAATCATTTCCATCAGCGTATATGGTGAATTGTATATAGATAAGCCTTTGTATAAAGACAATTTTCATTTTAATTCATTATTTGTTTCGGCGAGTTTGCGCAATGCGGTGAGCGAGGGATATGCCGACTATGTGCCGGTTTTCTTAAGTGAAATACCTGAACTGTTCAAGCAAAAAATTTTACCTATTGATGTAGCCATTATACATGTATCTCCACCCGATACACATGGTTACTGTTCGTTGGGTGTTTCGGTTGACATTGCCTGCAGCGCTGTGCATACAGCCAAAATAATCATTGCGCAGGTGAACCCGAAAGCTCCCCGAACACATGGGGATGGTATGATTCACGTAAGCCGTTTTCATGCGATGGCTTATTGTGAGGAGGAATTGCACGAAGTAAACTTTGGAGAAAAAATTGGAACGAATGAAATTAATATTGGTAAATACATTGCGGAATTGATTGATGACAAAAGCACATTACAAATGGGTATCGGTGCCATTCCGGATGCTGTGCTTCGTTGCCTTTTCAATCATAAAAACCTGGGGGTTCATACCGAAATGTGTTCTGATGGAATTATTGAACTGGTTGAAAAAGATATAATAAATAATGAATATAAAAATATTCACCCTAATAAAACAGTATCTTCTTTTGCATTGGGTTCAAAAAAATTATATGATTATGTAAACGATAACCCTTCTTTTGCATTTCTTGATATTGATTATGTAAACGATCCGCATGTAATCAGTCGCAACGATAAAATGATTTCCATTAATAGCGCTATTGAAATTGATATTACGGGCCAGGCCTGTGCCGACTCAATAGGTACCTATCAATTTTCAGGGGTTGGCGGGCAAATGGATTTTATGCGGGGTGCTGCTTTAAGTAAAGGAGGCAAACCAATAATTGCTATTCCTTCAAGAACAAATAAAGGTGTTTCACGTATTGTATCTACGTTAAAACCCGGCGCCGGCGTAGTTACTACAAGGGCACACATGCATTATGTAGTAACCGAATATGGAGTTGCTTACCTGTTTGGAAAAAATTTAAGACAGCGGGCAAAAGCACTTATTGATATTGCCCACCCGGATGACCGCGAAATGCTGGAGCGATCATGCTTTGAACGATTTAAACAATTTTAAACAGGTTTAAATATATACTATATTATTCGTGAATAGCCATAACAGGTACGTGCATATGTAATACCAGCCTCTTGGAATGACTATTTATAAAAAGACTGCTGATAGGACTATGTTTTCTCGGAATAATGATCAATAAATCAAAATTATTTTTTTCGACAAATTCACTGATGCTTTTATCTGTGTCTGTTCCACTGATAAAATGATAAGCTGGATTTAAGTCTCCCAATACATCATTTAACCATCCGGATTCATTAACCGGTTCCTGGTTAAATAAATCTTCGCTGTGATTATTTATATGCAGTACGTGTAATTCAGCTTTAAATTTACCAACCAGATTTTTTATTTCTTTAACGGGTATGGTGTCGGTTACTTTTTTAAAATCACATGCCAAACAAATTTTTCGAAGGCTTGAAAATTTTACTTCGGCAGGTACGGCAATTAATGGCCAGGAGAGTTTTTTTATGGCCGCAATGGTTTTACCACCGCCTTGCAAGAATCTTCCAAAAGCTCCTAAACTTTCAGCCCCCATCACGATTGCATACGGATTTACAGAAGCACAGTATTCATCTATTTCTAATACGATATCGCCCTGCCTTACGATCGTATTTATTTTCAGTCGTTCGCCAATTCTTGATAATAATACTTCTTTAAGCTCATCCAGTTTTTCTTCAGCGCTTCTCATTAATTCTTCAATGCTGTAAACAGGCACAGGCACTTCATTTACTGCAATGGGCATCGTACAGATATGAATCAACGACAAATCAGTACCTATTACACAAGCTAAATCTGCAGCATAGTTTACGGCATTCAATGAAATAGGAGTGAAGTCAACAGGAGCAATTATTGTTTTCATAAATAAATAGTTTAAATTTTACTTAATAGAATTTTATCAGGGCAGTATGGTTATAATTTTCCAGTACACCCTCATCTACAAACTCAATATCCCCGCCATTCTCTAATACCTTTTCAATTATATCGTCTACAGCGTCCTTTATATAAGAAAACCTGTTATAGGATTTAGTGACACTATCAATACTATTCTTACTTTCGCTATGCTGCGCTGCATACATATAATTTTTTTCTACCACCAACAGTCTGCCTTTATGATTCATTGCTTCTTTCCACACATCTTTGATACCTGTTACAAGTTTTAATTTTCCGGCGGCTTCTTCGAGTTTGTTCACTAAGTCCTTCTGCATCACTTTTTTCCAATCGGCTACATGCGGCTCAAGAATTTCCTTTAATTCCTGAATGGTGCCATCCTCATAATTTCCATGTATATAGTCAATAACTGACCTTTCGTGTTTGGTAAGTTGCTTAAAATGACCCAATATTCTTTTGGTGCCCAAAACAAAAAGTGGCAGAGGATAGGCATTGAGGATATGATCAAGCGATTTATCTATTTGCTGTAAAAATCGGTGGAGTACAATTTCCTGTTCTGTAGACTTATCAGTAAAATTCGCCACTTTTTCGCGATGATCCTTTGAATAGGCTTGTACGGTTTCAGGTGTATTAGATACAATACGAACAAACGTACTAGAGTTGCCAAGATAAATCCGGCTCTCTTTTCCGCTTAATTGTAATACGAGGTATTTATGTAACTGTTTTTTACAATAAACCAAATCACGAATTTCAAACGACTCATCAACAATTATTTTTTCTTCCACGGCAATATCCAGGTATAATACTTTTTCAAAAACAGGCGATACATAAATTGCAATACTTTTTTTATGTGTACTGAAATTTAAATTCTTTAGAAGTGCTTTTAATTTTTGTAATACCAACCTCCCCATTTCTTCAGGATAGTTTCCCTCTAACTCCCTTTCAACTTTTGCTGCAGCCATTTTGAGCGCGCGATTGAGTTCGGTTTTCAGACTCATTTTTGGTTCAAACGGTATAATGATTGATACGGATGGCCAGTAATGGACCGTTTCCATCACTTCTCGTATTTCTGGAGTCACCAAGGGATTCATAGCTGGCTTTTTAGATGTGTAAATTACTTCCAACTATTACCCTAAATACTGATAGCTATCAATCATTACTGTGATTATCCTCATTTGGAGAACTTATTACCCAATACATTAATCGTTCGTGTAGATTGTTTATTCAATCTATTGAAGAAGATTGCACGTAGTATGCGTGCGCTTCTTTTGAGGTACATTGTTTCATTACTAAATATACCAAACAGTCAAAATAAGGAATTGAATTTGGTTCATAGTAAATTTTAAGCATCGTTAAATTTTTCTGGACGCAAGTACTGCCAGAAAGTAAGGTAAACCCAGGGTTCTATTTTACCTGGTATAAAAATTAATTCCCTTTAATTCGGGTGAAAAAATTCATAACAACCTGCCGATTCCAACCAGCAAAGCGACCACGCTGAATTACTAGTCTGTTGTCGGCAGGTTGATGCAGGAAATAATGAAACACAAATTTTTCACGAGGCGCTTGCCATCCTATAATTTGCCCAAAACGCAAATCATTAAATACTAGCGTATCATTCCATTGTTCTACTGTGTAAAACTCCTGGGAAAATCGAATGAGCCGTTGAAGTTCCTCCTGATCATGAACAGTACTTAATAGTGAACTATTTCTCGGAAAAAATTGAAAAGATATTTCTTTCTTACTATCAAATACTGAACGAAAGCCAACATAATAGCCACTGTCGCTTCCCGCTACTACATACCATAACCAGTTTTGTAACGGTGCTGGCGTTGTAAAATACCGCGTGTAGCTGATGTGTTGTTTTTTAAAAATTTCTCTTACATCCGAATCAATACCATTTTTATTTATTGTGCAATACAAAAGGTACAATGCGCTTAGGCCAAGTCCAAACCTCCACCATTTTTTTCGTTGTGGAGAATATTTCTTTAATAAAATTAATGCGATGCAGGCAATACCGGGCCATATTGAAAAAAAAGGATCGGCTACATAAATTGCATTAAACGAAATCCGTTTTGGACTGAACGGTTCAAACCAACCCACACCATAATTATTAAACGCATCAATAAAAATGTGAATGAAAATAGTTCCCCCAAAAAAGATTATCCACTTCCGCAATCGTATATTATGTGGTCGGTGGAAACGTTCGGCCAGTAGTGCAAAAAGAGGTGTTATCAGTATACAAAACAAAAGTGAATGAGTGAATCCGCGGTGGGCCAATAATGTTGACGAAGTATCCATCCAAAAGGAAGCAACAAAATCAATATCTGGTATACTTTGCGCCATGGCGCCCCAAAGCATCGCTTTTTTCCCCAATGTTTTTCCTGCAAAAGCTTCGCCCATACACGCACCGAGAGCAAGATGGGTAAGTGAATCCATAATTATTTTTTAATAGGATGATCCTGAGTTTTGATTTTATCATTCACAACAGACTTTATGTCTTCCATTAAATCCATTTGTGTTTTTTGAATTTCAAAAAGAGTTTTCATTTGTTCTGTCATTAATAAATCAATTTTACCATGCAGGTTGCGAATTTCTATTTCAGATTTCAGGTTGATCATGTAATCATTCACTGCCCGTTGCCTGTCTTTTTCCTCCTTTCGGTTTTGGCTCATCATTATTACCGGAGCCTGTAATGCAGCAACCGTAGATAATAACAGGTTTAATAAAATAAAAGGAAAGGGATCAAATGCTTTCCTGAGCAGGTACACATTAATGATAATCCACACAAGCATAAATACGCCAAACGAAATTATAAACTTCCAACTTCCACCAAAGGTGGCTACTTTATCAGCAAGCCTGCTTACAAAAGGTGGGTTCTTATCTTCGAACTCTAAAAGTTTAGCGGATAATAATTTTTCTTCTTCTATCGCTTTTTGCACAATATCATTCAACTTCTGAAGTTGTTCATTTTCCGAATCAAATAGTTGATCAAGTTTTATTTTTGTCATAAAACGAAGTTCGTGCAAATTGTTCTGCTATACATCCAAACGCTTTGAATGAAGGATAATTCTTTTGATCTGTCGTGAAATTAATGGAATAGGATCTTTCTATGCGAATCGGGTGAATCGTTAGCCGTTTCGGGGAAGAATCATCCTTTTTTGTATCGGCAGGGTGACTTCGGTAATTATTGGAAGGAAGCATTTTTTTATTATGCGCAATAAACGATGGCAGTTTTGATTCCTTAATGAAAATATCGGCCATACATTCCTTAAACCAACGGCTAGCGGTTCCTCGTATGTAAGCACCCAATACCACCAATGCACCGCCCTGTTGTTTTTTTAACTCAGGAATAATAAAATTAAAAAAATCTTTATGAATACGATAATCAATACTGTTACCCGGCAACTTTTTTCAAAGCGATCAATCTATTCATATAATTATCGTATGGCTGAAAAATGAACCTGGGGGTTATAACCAACCTTGAACACTTCAACATAACTAGCCGGAGTCAATACCTCTACAAGTTGGTTTTTGCTAAATGCTGCAATTTTTTTATAACCATTAAACGACCACTGGTAGAGGGTTTGGTGCTGCCATAAACAGGCTGTTTGATGCTCATCTATTCTTACAAAAACGCCGTCTGGCAATGTTTTCAATATTGCTTTAAAGGTTTTTTGTAAATTATCTTCATCCAATCTTTCCTTATTAATGATGGCGTCAATAATATCAATTTTTATTTCTCCTTTTAAGCCATAGTTTTTACCATTAGCAAGAAGCCAAAGACTTTTAAATTTCTTATAATCGCCATACCTGCAAAAACCACATGGGCGATGGCCTGCAGCAAAAGCAGTGGCTTCGTCTAAAAAAAATAGTTCCGTCCAACGGTTCGGTTTCATCAATTCCCTTCGTTTACCTTTATATTCCAGCAAACAGGTTATCCAATATTTTACAGAATGGTTTTTTATAATTTCTTTTTGCCGGTTGTGAATTACACCCCTGTTGCCCGTCCAAAACCACGTTCGCTAGTTGCAACTATTGTACTGAAAGGGCTTACCCTGTTTTGTAAAGGCATCGCAAATTCATTATTATATTATGATGTTCTTGCAAAATTAATTAAACTGACATTACTTTCGAAGTTGATAAAAAATCCACCCATAATGTTCATTGCATCGGAAAATTGACGAGAAACCCGAAGGATGGAAATGTAGCGAAGGAATATTGTTTACTTCTGCAAAAACGTTTAAACGTTTAATATGCTATATTTGAAAGCAACAATGCTTTCAACTATTTTATAGTTAGCGCAATGGAAAAGTTTCTCACCGAAATAAGAGCCTGTACAGTTTGCAAAAAATTCTTGCCCAATAAGCCTAAACCAATTTTGCAGGCAGGTATTCATTCAAAAATAATTATTATCGGCCAGGCGCCAGGGCAAAAAGTGCAGGATAGTGGCATTCCATGGGATGATGCAAGTGGTAATGAATTAAGAAGATGGTTGAATGTTAGCAAGGAACAATTTTACGACAATAAAATTTTTGCATTGGTGCCAATGGGTTTTTGTTATCCTGGTAAGGGAATATCCGGCGACCTTCCGCCAAGATCTGAATGTGCGCCTTTGTGGCATAAACTGTTACTCCAAAAAATGAAGAAAGCCAGACTCATCATACTCATTGGCCAGTATTCACAGAAATATTATCTCAACGAATTGCTTCGCGCAACGCTCACAGATACGGTAAAAAATTATAAAGAGTATCTACCAAAATATTTACCGCTCGTTCATCCATCACCGAGAAATAAAATATGGCAAAAGAAAAACCCCTGGTTTGAAAAAGAAGTAGTGCCGGCATTGCGAACCATCGTTGAAAAGTCGTTAGGCTGACAACCAGGACATGGGTGAATTGATATTTTTGTTATCATTTCCAAATAATCATCCGCTATGACAAATACAATTTTTGAATTTATTGGAGGCAATGAAGGGCAATGGAAAGTGATAAGTAGTAAAGCCGTAACTGGCGAAAATCTTGCCGCTGTTTCTCATTTAAAGATTATTCCTTCGTCTCTTGAAAAATCCACAGAATATGGCGCTTGGGCATTAAAAGGTTTTAGAAGTAACATTCGGTATACTGACAAAACTGAAAAGGAAAAATTAAATTCGATACAGTCAGGGCTTGACCGACCTGAAGCTACCTGTGCCGCGCTGATCCCTATTCGAAAAACTGCAGCATGGTGGGAGTTGGCACAAGATGAACGCCGAAAAATATTTGAAGAGCAATCGCATCATACTCAAACAGGATTAAAATATCTACCTGCCATTGCTAGACGACTTTATCATTGCCGAGATATCGGTGAATCATTTGACTTTCTTACCTGGTTTGAATATGCTCCCGAACATGCTGCAGCATTTGAAGAATTGCTGGTGTCTTTACGCAAAACAACAGAATGGACTTATGTGGATTGGGAAGTGGATATACGATTGAGAAAATAGGTTTCAATAGCTTTTATGAAGGTACTACTGATATTAATGTTGGCTTCACCCGTTTTTGGTTTTCAACAGTATCACTATGAAGGAAAAGATTAGGCGTTAACGTAAGATACTATATCGAGGTTAACTTAAATAGTAATTATTACTTTATATTTAGGTACCGTTTACTATCGGAAAAAAATGCAGTTAATGATTTAAGTTTGATAGAAATAACCAGAACTTATGAAAGCAATCGTGTATACAAAATATGGCCCGCCAGAAGTAGCAAAGCTTTGTGAGGTGGAGAAACCTATTCCAAACGACAATGAAGTATTGATAAAAATTCACGCTGCTACGGTAAACCGAACCGACTGCGGGTTTAGAAGCGCTAATTATTTTATAGTTCGTTTTTTTGCAGGCCTTATCTATCCCAAAAATAAAATTCTCGGAAACGAATTTGCCGGAGAAATTGAGAAAATTGGTAAGAACATACAAACCTTTAAACAAGGTGATAAGGTGTTTGGCTATGATGACCGGAAATTTGGTGCCCATGCTGGCTATAAAGTAATAAAGGAAGATGGTTCTTTAACCACGATGCCGGCTAATTGTGCTTATAATGAAGCTGCCCCCATTACTGAAGGCGCACACTATGCGCTTTGTAATATCACGGCAGCGAAAATTAAAAGCGGTCAAAATATTTTAATCAATGGAGCAACAGGTGCTATCGGTTCTGCGGCAGTGCAGTTGGTGAAGCATTTTGGTGCGATGGTAACCGCAGTTTGTGATACGAAAAATTTAGTGCTTGTAAAATCATTGGGTGCTGATACCGTCATCGATTACACGAAAAATGATTTCACCAAATTGAATCAGTTATTTGACGTAATTTTCGATGCTGTGGGGAAGAGTTCATTTGGAAAATGTAAACCAATCCTAAAAAAGGGAGGCATTTATATGTCAACGGAATTGGGGTATATGTCACAAAACCCTTTCCTGGCACTCATTACTCCATTGCTGGGAGGTAAAAAAGTATTATTCCCCATTCCAACAATCAGCAAAAAGGATGTGATCTTTTTAAAGGAGTTGTGGGAAACTGGCCAATACCAACCAGTAATTGACCGGTACTATCCATTGGAGCAAATCGTGGATGCCTACAGGTATGTGGAAACCGGTCAAAAAATCGGGAATGTGGTAATAACGTTGTGATCGAAAGTGAGCTATAAAAGTTCCATTCAGAGTAGCCATCAATTGGACTTCATAGATTCGTTTCACGGTTTCTGAAAAATTTATTAAATGACAAATTATGAATCAACAAATCGCACATATTGCCCTTGTTGTAGATGACTATGATGATGCTATAAAGTTTTATACCGAGAAACTAAATTTTTTGCTTTTGGAAGACTCCCCTCAAACTGAAACTAAAAGATGGGTATTGGTAGCACCTCCAGGATCTTCTGGATGTTCCTTATTGCTTGCAAAAGCAGTTGGTGAAAAACAGCGCAACAGCATCGGCAATCAAACCGGTGGACGTGTTTTCCTTTTCTTAAAAACAGATGATTTCTGGAGAGACTATGCTGCCATGCGCACAAA
>JBJXDV010000502.1:0-3252 GCA_046153465.1 Chitinophagaceae bacterium | reverse complement strand
ATGCTGATTAAAAAAGAAAAGTAGGGCTCTTATCCGCCAGTTGGCGGACGGGAGTTCGATCCTCCCCTTCGCAACAAGTAAAGACTCGTTAGAGTCTTTTTTTATTTTGATCCAGCCGAAATTTGTTTTTTTGTAGCACGCAAATGGGTTTAATGTGACTGTTGACCTCTTTCAATATTGGTTTCTTCAAAAATATTTTATTACTGTTGTCGGCGAATAAACGCAAAAATCAAAAAATGCTCTCAGTCTGAATTCAGAACTTGCACGCAAAAAAACCATTAATAGCTACGGCATTATTAATAGCTACCTTTACCGCTTTATATTCAAGAAATGAAAGTAGGTTTTGTAAATATCTTTGGTAGGCCGAATGCAGGTAAAAGCACCTTGCTGAATGTTTTAATGGGTGAAAAACTGGCTATCGTTTCGTCAAAAGTACAAACCACCAGGCACCGGATAAAAGGAATTCTTAATACCCCAGACTATCAAATTATTTTTTCCGATACACCTGGTATTATAGAGCCGAAATATAAATTGCATGAGAAAATGATGCAGTCTGTAAAAGGTGCTTTGGAAGATGCCGACCTTGCTTTATTGCTGGTAGATATGAAGGAAGATAAATTAGAAGCCGATGTAATTTTTCAATCTCTAAATTTACGTGTACCCTGCATGGTGGTACTAAATAAAACCGATGAAAGCAAGGAAGAAAAAATTAAAGAAGCTACTGAATTTTTTAAATCCAAACCTTATTGTAAAGAGGTAATTGGTATTTCTGCACTTAAGCAAACGAATACTGAGCAACTACTGCTTCGTATTTTATCTTATTTAAAACAAGGAGAACCGTTTTTTGAAGGTGATGAATTAACGGACCTGCCCACGAAATTTTTTGTAGGGGAACAAATAAGGGAAAAAATATTTCAACTGTATAAAGAAGAAATTCCCTACCATACTACAGTATTAGTTACAGAATTTAAAGAAAAATCTTCCTTAATAAAAGTTGTTGCTACAATTATCGTACAAAGGGATACCCAAAAGGGTATTTTATTAGGGGAGGGGGGTAAAATGATTAAGCAGCTAGGTACTGAATCGAGAATTGAAATTGAAAAATTTTTGGGTCGGAAGGTGTTTCTGGAGTTGTTTGTAAAGGTAAAACCCAAATGGAGAGACAGTGATTTTATGCTTAAAGAATATGGCTATCACTAATGCAGCAAAAGAGAATAATTGATTGTCATTTTTTAAATTAAATCACCTCAATAAAATAATTTTTATGCGAAAATTTGCACAGTTATTATTCGGATTAGGACTGCTGATTTTTTCGAATAGTTTAATGGGTCAGGTATCGTTAGAATCTGCACCCGTAGGCACCTCCGGAGATGGTGCCCTGATTGTTTATGGTAGTAATACGATCGGAAATAATCGTATTCCTTATGATCGCATCAGCGGCAGCCCATTTTGGAAAAATGAATATATTCTTGCTTCCGTTATTGACAATAGTAACCAGATAATGGGTAAGGCCCCGATTAAAATAAATCTTTATTCAAACGAAGTATATTTTTTAAATGATAAGGGAGAGGAAAGAGTGATAACATCTGGAAAAGTAAGAAAAGTTATTTTTTATAAGAAAGATAATGAAAAAGAAATATTGGCTGTATTTGAAAACAATCTCCCCGTAATTGTTGAGAATAATCCTAATGCGGAAACGCCATCCTTTGTTCAGGTTATGAATAACGGCGATATGCAGTTGCTGAAGCATATAAAAATGACTCTTGGTACGGCAGACTCGCTTTTTGGAACTATGAAAAGGTATTATTTCTCGGCACAGACCATGTACTATATTAATAATAAATATGGTCAATCCAACAGGCTCCGAAAGCTGAACAAAGACAATTTAATAGCCACAATAAATGCCGATGCCAGGGCGGAGGCATGGTTAAATCAAAACCCGTTGAATTTGAAAAAAGAGGAAGATGTAGTCCGTTTTCTGGATTACCTGAATTCCCGTAAAAAAGGATAAGAAACGATTAATTCTTTTATGGATAGCCTCGCTTTTGGCGGGGCATTTTAGCGAAAGGAGTAGCCGGTAAAGCCAAACTAAATGCCTACTTTCGCGCACTGATTTGTTCAGAAATGATTTATTATTAAGAAAAGAGTATGAGTTTTACTGTAGCGATTATTGGAAGGCCAAATGTGGGAAAGAGTACACTCTTTAACAGGTTATTAGAACAGCGAAAAGCCATTGTTGATGATATTAGCGGCGTAACCCGCGACCGCCAGTACGGTATAAGTGAATGGAACGGCAAAAATTTTAATGTTATTGATACAGGTGGGTTTGTTCCCAGAAGTGAAGATATTTTTGAACGCGAGATACGTAAACAGGTAATGATTGCCGTTGAAGAGGCAAATGCGTTAATGTTTATGGTAGATGCCGCAACGGGAATTACTGATCTTGATGAAGCGATGGCCGATATTTTACGCAAAGCATCTAAACCTGTTTTCCTGGTCGTGAACAAAGTAGATAATCACGACCGGTTACTAGAGGCTACCGAGTTTTACCGGCTTGGGTTTGATAATATCTTCTTTCTTTCTTCTATGAGTGGCAGCGGTACCGGGGAATTATTGGATGCAATTGCATTATTAATAACAGATGATCAATCGGAAGACACACTTGAAAAAAATGAACTTCCAAAGTTTGCCATTATTGGGCAACCGAATGTAGGCAAATCATCACTCCTTAATGCATTGGTTGGCCAGGAACGGACAATAGTAAGCGAAATTGCTGGTACAACCAGAGATACAATACATACTCATTACAACCTTTTTAATAAAGAATTTGTACTGATTGATACCGCCGGAATTCGACGAAAATCCAAGGTGCATGAGGATCTTGAGTTTTATTCAGTAATCAGAGCGATCAAGGCAATGGATGAAGCGGACGTTTGTTTAATGATGTTAGATGCCTCCAAAGGAATTGCAGCGCAGGACCTTAATATTTTTAGCCTTGCTGCTACAAAGGGAAAGGGTATTGTGTTGTTGGTTAACAAGTGGGATCTTATGGAAAAAGAGACCAATACCGTGCGGGATTATGAAAAGCAATTAAAGGAAAGGATTGCACCATTTACCGACGTTCCAATACTTTTTATTTCGGCAAAAGAAAAAACACGAATTCATAAGGCCATTGAAACTTGCCTCGAAGTATATGAAAATAAGCAACGTAGAATTGCCACCTCTCAGTTAAATGAAATAATGCTAAAGGCC
>JBJXDV010000501.1:0-6776 GCA_046153465.1 Chitinophagaceae bacterium | reverse complement strand
TATTTATTGGGAACGAAACGATAGTTATAAAAGGAGATGCAGATGCCATCCAAAATCTGGAAGTAAAGGGCTCTCTAACTCACAACGATTTTATTGAATTTCAAAACTTCTTTAATCCATTAGTGCAAAGACTGTCGGACCTTAATCAGAAAATTACCGGAAACCCAAACATCAAGCGCGATGATTCATTGATGGTAGCTCATGCCGATAATTTTGAAAAAATAAGTAAAACGATAGAAGATTTTATTAAACGAAAACCAACTTCTCCGGTAGCACCTTTTGTGATATTAGTAACAAGCGAAATCACGCAGGATGCACAGGTTCTCGAACGTCGCTACAACCTATTAAATGCGGGATTGAAAAACGGATTTTTTGGAAAAATGGTAAAAGAAAAGATTGATGAAAATAATATAGGCGCTGTTGGTTCCGATGCTATTGGGTTTACTCAAAATGATACCACGGGTAAGCCCATTTCGCTGGCATCTTTCCGTGGTAAATATGTGTTAGTTGATTTTTGGGCAAGTTGGTGCAAGCCCTGCAGAATGGAAAACCCAAACGTAGTAAATGCATACAACCGGTTTAAATCTAAAAATTTTACCGTATTAGGTGTTTCGCTTGACAGGGCAAAAGAAAGCTGGATAAAAGCAATTTATGATGACAATCTGTTATGGACACACGTAAGCGATTTAAAATACTGGAATAATGAAGTGGCGCAGAAATATCATGTTATGACTATTCCTCAGAATTTTTTAATCGGCCCGGATGGAAAAATAGTTGGCAAAAATTTACGGGGAAGTGATTTGCATATGAAATTATGTGAATTGCTTGGCTGCGAATAATAATAGTTGCTGCTGGGTAATTATTAAATACAAGAGAAGTATAAAAAAAACTCAGTGCTCTTTGCGGTACTTTGTGTTCTTTGTGTTCCAAAAAAGACAGATGCAAAGGAGAGAATGATCTCAACCTTCGCGAAGGGAAAATATTTAATTGCAGAAGCTCTTCTAATTAACATCCTTTCCTTCCTGTAATTTCTTTATCATTCCGTCTACATTTGTTTTATTATTTGCATCCGGAGCTAATGGCAATGCCTGTTGTGCAAATTTCAACGCTGATTTATAATCACCATTTGCTGAAAGTCCTCGTACCATACCCATCATGGTAGTAAACTCTTTCGGATATTTCTGAGCATTTAATTTAAAAACTTCGAGGGCTTCCTTCGTTTTTTTAGCAAGAAGTAACTGCCTTCCATATTGATGAATATCCAGCATATTTCCTAAAGGGATAGCTTTTTTCATAAGTAATAGCGCTTCGTCAGCTCTACCAAGTTTTTCCAAAATTTGCGCTTTAGTAGCATGTGTTTGAAATTCCTTGTCGCCGCCAAAAGTTGAACCCGAAGCAGTATCTGCCCACAGTAATGCCTGTTCGAGATTTATATTTTGCTGCAAGCACCATTGAGCTGCCTGCTGCCAACCTTCCCAAATAAATCCTTTTTCAGAACGTAACTCTTTTCGAAATGATTCCAATTGGGTTTGTATATAATCGACTTCAATAGTAAAGGGAATCGATAATTTTTCCCAGGCTAACTGAACCACTGCACTATTTTGTGTTTGATTTATAAATTCATATTTCAACCATTCAACTGTTTTATCAGAGGACAGTGGCTTTACTTTTATACGCAATGCATCTTCTTTCTCATTGTAATAATAACTGCCCCAGGAACTGGAATTTTTCGAAAAAATAAATATAGATTCTTCGGGGAAATAGGCTAAGAATAATCCATATTTACCGGCAGGTAATGGTTGCCCATTTATTTTTACGTCAGTAGAAAATTCGATCGTGGTATTTTCATTGGAACCGGCTCGCCATGGAGCTTGTTTAGAACTGCCAAATCCCTGGTCAATGAAGCCTGTGTGAACAATAGAAGTTCCCCATATTTTTCCTTCACGACCCTTTACACCTGGGCGGTCATAATTTAGTAGAACTTTAGTAAGACCGATTTGTTCACCAATAACAGCTTTTTTATTTCCTCCACTCGGAGAAACAGTAAGCGGTATTTGTGCAATTAAACACTTACTGCACATTAAGAACAGCATCAAAGTCCCAAATATTTTTTTCATAAGTTATTTTTAGAATTAAAAGCTATGAAAGAGTTAGCTGGCAAAATCAGTCAAAAGGATCAGTGAGAGCAGGGGCTGATGAATGGATTATTGTAACTGCCTTTTATACAATTGAATTGTATTTTCTAACCCCAAGTATAAAGCGTCGCAAATAAGCGCATGACCAATACTTACTTCTTTGAGGGCTGGAATATGCTGTTTGAAAAATTTTAAATTTTGAAAATCTAAATCGTGACCAGCATTAATGCCTAATCCAAGCTCTTGGGCTTTATAAGCTGCCAGTACATAAGGATCAATAGCAGATTGACGATTACCATTTGCAAATTGTTTCGCAAATCCTTCCGTATACAATTCGATACGATCGGTACCGCAAGCTGCAGCACCTTCTGCCATAACCGGATCGGGATCCACAAAAATACTGACCCGAATTCCTTTACTTTTAAATAAATTGATGGTTTCAATTAAATAACTTTTATGCTTAATCGTATCCCAGCCATGATCCGAAGTAAGTTGGCCCTCTGTATCCGGAACCAGTGTTACCTGTTCTGGCTTTACTTCTAATACAAGATCAATAAATTTTTGCTCTCTGCAATTTCCTTCGATATTATATTCGGTTGTAATTATTTTTTTTATAGCCCTCACATCATCGTAGCGTATATGGCGCTCATCGGGTCTTGGGTGAACCGTTATTCCATCCGCTCCAAATTGCTGCACATCGATAGCAACTTTTAATACATCCGGATTATTTCCGCCACGACTATTGCGTAAAGTGGCTATCTTATTTATATTGACCGATAGTTTTGTCATGCTGCAAAGATAAGGGAGCTATAAAGACGAGTGAAGAATTGATTGGATGCATCAAGGGTATACTAACGAATAATGGCAAATGATTTTTTTGGAGAAAATTATTTTTTGTAACCATTGTTGATAGCATCTAACATAATTTAAAACTAGTTATGCCCGGTCATTACATAAAATGAAGAAAGGAGCGGCCAAGTGCTCCAATCTTCTGCTTTCTCGATCTGTATGTTAAGGGGTCGTTATGCTTTTTCTAATCGTACATTTAAAAGTGTAGATCCACTATTATCAAGAATATCAATTTTATATTCTCCAGTTTGAAGCGAACCTAATTCATTAAGCGTGGTAACATTTGTTCCTGTTAAAAGGTACCATCCAAATAATTTGCAAATCCTTCCCTGTCCATTTATCATCTTTACCACTACCTGTTTATTTTGAATGCTCGCTATTTCTAGTGTAATAGATGCTGAAAAAGGATTTGGACGCATTTCCACTTTTGTAAATATTTTTTCAACATTCATTTTATCAAGGTTCATTTCAATCGAATTAATTTGCCTGAGTGTTGCTCTTCCTAATCTTGCCACCATCACTGGTACTTTTGATGATGTTGCGTTCGTTATTATTAAGCCATTCTGTATATCTATTCTTTCAAGCATTCCTTATTCAGATTTCGTACAGTAATACGAATCATATGCCACCAATTATATCCCTGTATATCAACTTATTAAAAACCTGTGGAGGGTATTGCTCTCCTAAAATGGGAAAGTTTTTTTCCAAAATTGGAAAGCATTGCCTGTAGAGAATATGAAGTCTATCTGCTGTCTAAGAAAAGCACTACCATTATCTAATGCTGAATAATTATAAGAAATTAATCTCTTTCTTATGGTACAATGCAGCTTTTCAAAATAGTGTTGAAAGGAATTAAGGGAAATAGTTTTGAGAGTGTTGGTGTTTATTAGAACCTCGCCACTAATTTTAGGTTGATTAATCTCGGTGTGAGCCTGTTTGGAATGGCAAATGTAGTGTTGGAAAAATCTTTGATGAGTAAATAGGAAATGGTATTGTCGCGGTCTATCAGGTTAAATACTTCAAAGGATGCCCAGATATTTTCAAAATTCTTAAAAGGACTATGACTTCTCCTATTTGCTTTTTCTGAATCCAATAACAATACACTAAACCCTACATCAATACGTATATAAGGTTCAATTACCAATCCGTTTCGATGCTTAACGCTGCCGGGAATATTATAGGGAAGATTACTGCCATACAAAAGATTAAGAAATACCTTCGAGTTTTTATTGGTTGATAAATAATCCTGCAAAAACATACCGAAACTAATGAAACGATCTGTTGGGCGCCTGAACCATCCACCTTCGGTAAGTGTGCTATCAATCGGATTATTCAACGAATCTAACTTATAGTTATAGTACGTATCGTTTGTAATATTCTCACGGGTACGCATAATGCCCAGGCTTATCCAGCTTTCTGCGTCCTTCACCAACTCGCCGAACAATCTGGCTTCAATGCCGGTCGCAAAAGCCTTGGCGCTATTCTCTCCAAAATAACGCAACCGAACATTGTCGATATCGTACGGAACGATATCCCACATTTTTTTATAATACACCTCCGTGGTTAACCGAAATGCACGGTTTCCGGTTCTAAAACTATAATCCATACCTCCTACCACCTGTAAACTTTTTTGTGCCTTAAGATTTCGGTTTACTGTTCCATCATACCGGCGAAGCTCACGGTAAAAAGGCGGTTGTTGATAGATGCCAACAGCACCGCGAAAAATAATATCTTTATTCCAGTGATTTGGCTTCCATGCAAATCCCATGCGTGGCGCCAGTAACAATTCCTTATTCAATGAATTAAAATTAAAACGAAGGCCAACCTGTACCGTGAAATCGGCTGAATCATTAAAAAGAATATTATCCTGAACATACCCACTAACGCGCGATATATCAATGGTAGATTTTGATTTCAGTACTTTACTTAAGGTAAGGCTATTGGGTTGGTAGGGGAGATTATAACCGGCAGAGTCCTGGTATTCCCATTCGTTTAATTTATCGTTGATAGTTTGACGTTCTGCACTCAATCCCCATTGCCAATAATTTTTTCCATTGTCTAAAATTCCTTTGTGCGAAGCATTCCAAACCTGGATGTTTAATTCATTGCGTGCATAATTTTGATACAAGCCCGCGCCAAGCGGATTATTAATCAATCCAAAATCGGCCTTGCTTTTATCGAATTCTCTCTCTCCAAATAAATAAGCTCCGGTGATATCGATGGATTCTTTTTCATCATCCGAAAAACGGCTCATCATCCATTTTAGATGTAGATTTTTTTTAGGCTGTTGAACAAGTGATATACCTACCATATTCGTACGATAACGATCTTCTTCTCTTCCATCAAAAAAAATATCCAATCCTAAATTAGCACTGAAAAAGGGTGAAAATACGGAGGAGGTAAGCTGACTAAACTGTGGAATAAGGTTAAACTTCGTTTGAGATATATTGCCTAATAATTCAATACTGTTTTTAGGATTGATTTGATAGGTAAGCAATGCCTGGAAATCACTTGAGGAGGGAACATAATTTCCTTTTGTTTCCTGGCTGCTTAATAAATTGCGATTACTTCGGTTACGGATGCCTGCTAAAAAAGTAAATCGATTATTTTTGCTAGATCCTTCGAAATGAAAACCCTGCTCTAATAAGCTTATGTAAGCAGAACCGCCAAATCGTTTCGGTTTTTTATATTGAATATCTAACACCGATGACATCTTATCTCCATACTTTGCCTGAAAGCCACCATTGTAAAAATTTACGTTGCGGGCCAGTTCGGGGTTAATAAAGCTAAGCCCTTCTTGTTGGCCACTACGAACCAGGTAGGGTCTAAAAACTTCAAAATCGTTGACATAAATAAGGTTTTCATCATAATTACCGCCACGTACATTATATTGAGAAGTAAGTTCGTTATTCGACCCAACAATTACTTTAATAAGGCTCTCAATACCTCCACCTGGAGTCGGAATATTAATAGCGTTTTTGGGATTTATTATTACAAGTCCTGTTTCCCTTCGCTGCCGTTGATCGGTTACAACTACAGCTTCGAGCTCTTTAGAACCTCGTTCAAGGCGAATAACTACCCGCTCCTCTTCATTAGCGCTTAATAAAAAATTTCTTTGTTCGGTTTTATATCCCAGAAAGGAGATGACCAATCCAAATGCTTTATCGGAAGGAACACTAATTCGAAAAATACCGGAATCATTGGTAGTGGTGCCCGAACTTCGCCCAAGTATAACTACAGATACCCGGCCAAGTGGGTTTTCATTTTCATCCACAACTTTACCCGATACAATGGCCAATTTTTTTTGGGCTATACAGGGAGAGCCAGCAATAATCAATAAAAAAAGAAGGAATATTGGCCTGAATTTCACCCGAAATTGTTTTATAACTGTCGAAATTAGTAGAAATTATATGTAAACTTAAAACAGAAAAAGCAGGATTTTATTTTATTTATTATGGAGAATAAAAACAGGTTAATGATGGGTTACCGATTGGTTTTCGCAGTTGTGATGATTAATCTGGCAGCGTGCTCGGGTTCCACTTCTGAAAAGAAGCAAAAGCGCACAAGTAAAGGCAGCTTTGTTTTTAAGGAGTTGCTGGTAAAGGGCAATGATACCGGAATGATTAAACTGGGAGGTTTTAAGAGAATAAAAATTTCGGATATCCTTTGTCAGCAATGGGAATTAAAAGATATGGAAGGTATAGATTCTATTGAACAGGTAATGGATGAACAAAACCGGCGGATCTATCGCGAGCTAATCGTTTTTAAAGACTCATCGGTAGTCGAGAATCC
>JBJXDV010000500.1:0-7447 GCA_046153465.1 Chitinophagaceae bacterium | reverse complement strand
GTATAGGCCGAAACGGTAGCATTAAAACCGGCTTTTGCTTTTTGTGAACCAATTCCAACGATATTCATCCAGTGACCCGCCGGTGAGAATTTTTTGGTAGCATAACTCACATGACCATTTACATTTAGCTTAAAGGGATTATCATCCCAAAAATCGGCAATATGTTTTTGTTCGGCGGTAAGACTATCACCAATGTTTTTAATTTCCATCAGTCGGGTATAATATTCGCTTTTTTTATTGTTAATATCGTATACTGGTGGGCGTATGGGTTTGCATTCTGACGCAGAATCCAATACCAGGGTTCTTATTTCCATCCAGTGAGGTTCTACCCCTGATTGATACATGGGTGGTGTAGGAACCCACCTGCCGGGTGAATCAATTACCGTATAACGGGAAGCCGTACGCAATTGTGCGTAATTATCTTTCTTTGACCATCTCATGATTGCATTAACAACAGAGTCGGAAAATTCAATGGTGTTTTTCAGAACCTCTGAAGGAATGCCTTTTGCATTGGCTTCTTTTGTTAAACCATCGTAATAATCTGTCATGCTTCCTTCAGGGAAAGTTACCGCATTACCCACTTTGCAAAATGATAACATAGCCGCTAGAGAAAAATCAATAATCTTCCCTGTAGTTGGCTTCGGCATGGCAGGTAAGTGTTTAATTTGGCCGCTTAAACTTTGGTAACTACTATCGCCTGCAACAATACATTCATAAGCAGCTATATTGGCATAAGCATAATTGCGAGCGGCAATCATGGGGGGGAAATTATTTTCCAGCACTACATCATTCAGTTTTTTTACAGTTTTGCAGTATAGAAAGGGATCTCCTGAGAATTTTTTGTAATCTCCAGATGGTTTGCAGGAAAATAACGCAAAGCAAGTAACTGCTGCTACTAAAACAATCTTCATATTTAAATGATTAAATAAACGAACAATTACTCCTGATGATAGGAATAAAAAAAATTGTAAAACTTATTAGCTAAAAGAAATTATTAGAGAACCTCAGGGGGTTGTTCAGGCGAAGAAGAAAAATTTGCGTGTATAAAAGATATACCTGAATGGGCATTGAAAGAGTTGTTCAAAGACAATTGGTTGAACGTCCAATCGTTTTTTTCCTGCTGATAATCGGAAAATAAATTTTTAAAAGATTCCGTATGATTGTTTCCCGATTTTTTTCCAGGATTGTTTTGCTGAAGATCATTTACAAGACTAAAAAAATTATCCCTGGCAGTTTGCAACAATTGTTTTTCAGTATTTGGAAGGCAAAGCAATACCAATTCATCTTTTTCTACTTTGCGTTTTACATATTTATAATGGATTCCGTCAATTTCAATTTCACCATTATAACGCTCAAAAGACTTCCAGTCGTTGTGATAAGGAAGATTAATTGGAATTCGAAGTTCAATCAATTGAGATTCGTCGTAGTCATCATTATCCAGTCTTGCTTCCAGTTGAATATCTGATTCCTCTTGAAGATAGTCGGATACAATCCGGTACCCGAACCAGTTGAAGAATAATAATCCCAGCAGTAATATGGAAGCAAGTTGTTTCAAATCGGTTGTGATAATGCAAAATAAGACAATCCTACTTATATAAAAGCTGTTTGCTTATATTTTCTTTTAGCTGATAGGTATAAGGTAACGGTATTTATGCAAGGTGAATTGGCACCATTCGGGTTCCAGTTTATTGAACTTCAATGAATTTACACAATTGAAGAGCCCCATAGTTCTATAAACTTTATCTTTATTCCTATAACAAAAAATACTGTTTCATAGTCAATAAACTACCTAACAGTAAAAGTCTTTTTTTCAATGCCAACCCCTGTTATGATTAAACTTTTCCATTGCTTAGGAATGGCCGACTTAATTTGTATGATACCCTTTGGTGTAATTTCCAATCCACCAAAACCCATTAGTAAACTTTGTACAATACCACCTGCACCGGTAGCAAAATAAGGATTGGTGCCTCCCTTTGTTTCGGCAATTACACGAAACGGAGGATTAAGGTTAGGTATATAAGCGTCTTTAAACCATTTATAGGCTTTCTCGCCATCGCCTAACCGCGCATATAAAGTTGTGAAAACAGCCTGAGTCATTGCAGGAGTTCCTTCATTAGGTATACGGGTTTCATAGTATTCCAGATCGCGTCGAATTGCTTTAGGATCTGTAATTTCTTTTAAAGGATAAGAAAGAAGATTTACATCGGCCTGTTTAATACCTTCTCCGTTATAGGTGGCATGTTCGCGGGTAACACCCTCACTCATTGTAAGAATCGGAATATTATTTGCCACATTCAACCAATCTGCATTGGGTACCATTCCTAATAATTTAGCAGCCTCGGTCGCAAATTGTAAATTCGCACGAGCGGCGGCGTTAGTGAACGCATTATTGTCTACGTTTTCTGCCCACTCATCGGCAGCCACTACATTTTTTATATCATATTTACCCGGTCCGTTTCTTTCCACCCGGCTTGTCCAAAAATCGGCGGTGGCTGACAGTATGGGCCAGCCTTTTTCTTTCAACCAGATTTTATCCTGCGTAACACAGTAATAATTCCAGGCGGCAATGGCCACGCATCCTGTAATGTGATGTTCAAAGGGCCCACTTAATGCCCATACCGGTGTTTCTTCTACGCCTGTTTCAGCGCTTTCCCAGGGAAACATCGCTCCTTTAAAGCCCTTGCTGAATGCATTTCGTTTGGCGGCTTCTAATCGTTGAAAACGGTATTCCATCATACTCTTTCCTAATTCGGGATGTAATACTAACAGTGCCGGATACATCCACAATTCAGTATCCCAAAATACATGACCACTATAGCCAAGGCCGCTTAACCCCATGGGCGATGGAGACAGAGCCGTTCCTTCGCGTACAAATGAATACAGGTGATAAAGCAAACTGTGTACATCCTGCTGCGCTTGTACATCACCGTCAATTTGAATATCACTTTTCCAAAGTTCATCCCAGGCTTTTTGGTGAAATTGTAATAAACGCTCTCTTCCTTCCAGTTTTGCATAGATTGTTAAGCGTTCAGCTTCATTCAATGGATCATCGTGGTGCGCACTCGTAATGGAAGAGCCGGCAATGGAAAAGCGCCAGGTTTCACCGGCCTTTATTTTTTTACTGAATTTCATGAGGTGCATATTATTATCCCACATTTCATGAATTACACGGGGCTCCAGTCCGTGCGGCTCAGTAAATAAAAATGTATTAGAGGCGCACATGGTTAGTTTACCGGTGGGGCTTTTACCGGTTGAAGTAAGCAAACTGATGACTACATGTGGACGATCTATTTCATTATAATAATTTTGAACATCTTTCATGGCATCGGGGGCTTCCATCACACTGGCACTACCAACCGTAATATCTTTTTTTGCGGTGATGGTAATATCCATTAAAACAGTGTACGGTAATTGCCGCAGCGAATAATAAGTATATGAAACCGTTGCTTTGTCACTAAACTCAAAGGATGTAGTAAAGGAAGCTTTTTTCATATCCAATTCCTGTTTCATATTGGAAGCGCTGGATGCATCGATACCTCTTCCATCAATATCCATCCGCATATTCAGCAGGTTAAAGCTTCGCAGAAAATTACTGACTCGTCCCCTGCCATACAAATCATAGGCCCCGGCCAACACTACGTCTTTTACTTTAAAAGGCTCGGGGGCAGAAACAATACCAATCATACCGTTAGCAACCGTAATACCATAGTAATTTTTTGTATCGAAATTGGAGGCAGAAATTTTCCAGGGATCTTGTGCAAAGGAATGGTTTGTGGTAACAAAAACCATGGTAAAGAATATAACATGAAAAAGAGGCATTCGTTTTTGCATAAAAAAACTTTATTAGTGCAAAATATTCTATTTAGATTAGATTTCAACCCAAAGAGTTACGAAGAATAAAAACGAATGGAAGGTAAATAGTTAGATGTGGCGTGAATAAATGATTATTAATCGCTCTTTAGTAGAATTTATATTGCAAGTAATGTAGAGACCCAACCAGCAAAATGCGGACATTTATTAAGTGTTTCAGTTATTCCATTTTCGATTGCAATTAAGACGCCTTGAACCGGCTTATTATACTCTGGAAATATGGAAATTAACCTTTTTGATGGAGCTGTATTGGGATTATCATTTATATCTTCAGGATTTGGAAATTCTTCGATTATTGATTGTATTTGTTTCAAATGAGCTACTCGTGAGGAATAAAAAGAATTAAATCCTTTTATAGAAGCAAACAGCAATGTTTCAAACTCATGAATCTGAATAAATGGGATAAATCTTTTTACATCTAAATCCATATAAAATTCATTTTCAAGATATTTTACTTTTTCAATACTCGTCAGTGAGTTATTTATTTTTGAATAACCTGGAAAGTCTCTTGGTAACCTGTAAAAATCAAAAAAAGTTGTAATAAAAACACTTTTATCTCTAAACAATTTATTCAAATCATTTTTAACCTGCTGGTATCTATTTAACCCTCCCTTAAAATTATTGCCGCCCTTTATAATTTTAGTATTGATTATAGTTGGTGTAAGTATTATATCATATTGATTCAAATATGGCGACAAAACATTTTTAATGTACTGTTCTTCCGTTTGGCCCTCAACTAAGATTAATACATGCTTCATTTTTCTATGGTCTTCCTCCAATTATATTTTTTTCCCAAATTTCGCCGAGTGCATATTCTTCTTTCCAGCCCTCAAGTTCATTCTCACTAATATGTCTGAAAGAGGACTGTTGCTCCTTTCTGTCTACAATTATAATATTTTCAGGAGCAAACTGATTGATTAGAGTAACTGATTGAGTAGATATAATAATTTGAGTAGTTAAAGACACCGACTTTATGAGTGCTGCCAGCACATTAATTGCTGAAGGATGCAACCCCAATTCTGGCTCATCAATAATTATTGTAGACGGTGGGTTGGGTTGTAATAACAACGTTGCAAGGCAAATCATTCTTAGCGTTCCATCCGAAAGATTGTTAGCATTAAAATACTTATCAGATCCAACTTCTAACCATTCAATGCGTATTTTTTCCGGGTCTAATTGATTGGGGTTTAAATTAAATTTTTGAAAAAAAGGCGCAACTAATTTTACTATTGCTTCAATCTGCTTAAAATTTTCTGGTTTAACTTTTTGTAATTTATAAAGAAATGAGGCAAGATTGGATGCATCTTCTCTAAGAATTGCATTATCGTTTATGTTGGAAGTTTGCTTGACTGAAGCCGTATCACTTGTATCATGAAAATGATATACTTTAAATTGCTTAAAAGCAGCAGCAACGTAATCGCTAACGCCCCATGATTCGTGCTTTTTAAGGTTATCAAAAAGTTTTGTCTCTAAATGACCCGATCCTAAATCTTCTGAATACCAGTTTTTACCAAGCGAACCTTTGTCAAATCCTATTCTTTCTTTTTCAAAATAAAAATTATCCTCGCTGGTAGGCCCCAACTGAAAGGAATAAGAATTCTGGTTCTTTTTTTTAGAGAATATTATTTCTGAAGATAAATACTTTGAATTCTTTTTTCCAAAATATAAAAAAGTATCAGCACCTGAATTTTTTGAAACAAAAGACTGCAAATTCTCTGTACTAATATTATTCAAAAGCTTGAAATAAGAAATAAGGTTTGACTTCCCGGCACCGTTTCCGCCGATAAGAATATTAATGCTATTAAACTTTAATTCTAAGTTTCTTATTGATTTGAAATTTTCAATATGTATTTCTGCTATTTTCAATTTTTGAGTTTAATAAATTCAAAATTACTACTTTTTTGAGCCCGATCTTATTTGAATAAAAGCTTTATTTGAATACGGCAATTTCGTATATTTTTTAATTGGAGTCTGGAGATTTTTCTTTTGAAACCTTGTTTTTTACTCATATTTTTTTCAGTTGTTCAACTTAATAAACCCTCCATCAATCGGGTAATCACAACCTGTAATAAACGAAGATTCATCACTGGCAAGATATAATGCAAGATGGGCAATTTCATCGGGTGTTCCCATTCGGCCGATAGGCTGTGTTTTTGATAATTTCTCAAACATTTCTTTTTCCTTACCCGGATAATTTTTGGAAATAAAGCCATCTACAAACGGTGTATGCACTCGTCCGGGTGAAATACTGTTACAGCGTATTTGATACGAAAGATAATCTTTTGCCACCGACATGGTCATGGCAGCAATGGCTCCTTTGGTGGTGGCGTATGCAAAGCGATCTGGAATGCCCACCGAGGCAACAACGGACGCCATATTAATAATACTACCTCCTTTTTGTTTCATAAAGGGTAACACTTCATGCAAACAATTGTACACGCCTTTTACGTTTACACGTAACAGCTTGTCGAAGTCAACTTCATTGGTTGTTTCTGCCGTGCCAACATGGGCAATACCGGCATTGTTTACAAGAATATCAATAGAAGTATTTTTTTCTGTAATTGTCTCAACAATTTTTTTTACTGCTGCCTGATCCGCTACATCGCAAGTATAATAAAATGAAATTCCTCTTTCTTTATTTATTTCATTCATGGTTGAACTACCACCTGCTTCATCCAAATCTAATATATACACAGTGGCTAACTGCTTTGCAAAGAGTTGGCTGATGGCTTTGCCAATGCCGCTGCCACCGCCGGTTACTATTGCTATTTTATCTTGGAGGCTAAACATATTGCTAAGATAATTTAATTAATACTTTAATTATTTCTGAAGGATGATGATACCAGTAGTCAAATGCCTCTCCCGTTTTTTCGAGCGGATATATTTTGCTAACCAGTTTATCGAAAGGCAAATTTCCTGCTTCCATCATGCTAATAACGGATCCAAACTCATTCAATGCATTTCTACTTCCCATCATGTTCAATTCTTTTCGAACAATAAGCGAGGTATTCAATTTAATATCTTCGTTAGCATACCCAATTGCTACGACTCTTCCCGCAAAGGCAACGGCTTCTAAACAATATTGATAGGTTGTAGCCGATCCTACTGCTTCAAACACAACATTTACTCCATTGTCATTTGTTAATTCATTTATTTCTGCAACCAGCGTTTGTGTTGTGGTATTAATGACATGCTGAACACCAAATTGTTTGATAAAAGAAAGTTTTTCATCACTGATATCAGCTGCAATTACGGTAGCTCCCCTGTTTACACATGCTATAATAACACCAATACCGATAAAACCAAACCCAATTACCAATACGATGTCAACAGCAGTTACCAACGCTCTTTCGCTGGCATGATATCCAACACTTAGGGGTTCTACTAAGGCTAATTGCTGCAGCGATAGTTTTTTACTTTGAAAGACTTTGTAATAGGGTATTGAAAAAATTGTTGCATGGCCCCATTACGTTGTACCCCTAACGTTTGATTAAACTGGCAGGTATTGAATCGTTCTAATAAACAGGCCGGGCATTTGCCACAATTGGAACAGGGATTTACAGTAACCTGGTCGCCT